>JAKUNN010000001.1 GCA_022451885.1 Dehalococcoidia bacterium
AAAAACAGGGTCACCCAAAGGAAATTATGCAAGTACTCGAATTCAATGCACGCTTTGGCGACCCTGAAACACAGGTCCTTATGGTCAGACTGAAAAGTGATTTATTTACAATATGTAGAAGTGCTGTTGATTCCCTAGAAGGTATGACAATTGATTGGTCCCCTCGTCCTGCAGTCGGGGTAGTCATTGCGAGCGGGGGATATCCGGAATCATATAGCACAGGGCATGTGATTACAGGACTAGAGGATGTAGACCAGGGGATACAGATTTTTCATGCAGGAACAAAACGTGAAGGAAACGAAGTAGTTACATCTGGCGGCAGAGTACTTACTGTTGTGGCAGATGGAAAAAATCTAGAAGAAGCCCGTAAACGAGTTTATGACAATATAGAACGTATCAAGTTCAAAGGATCATTTTTCCGCAAGGACATTGCAGTTATGGAGGCAAAATCTTGAGTACACCACTAGTAGCCATTCTCATGGGATCAAAAAACGATATGAGCCAAATGGAACCAACAGAAAAAGTCTTAACTTCTCTGGACATCCCTTTTGAAACAAAGGTAATGTCTGCACATCGTAATCCGGACAAGGTTCGAGATTTTGCAAAAACTGCAATAGATTCCGGCTTCGAAATAGTTATATGTGCTGCAGGAGGTGCTGCGCATCTACCTGGTGCTGTCGCTGCAAATACAACGCTACCGGTAATTGGCGTACCACTCCCAACAAGTGATGTAGCTGGTGGGCAGGATGCAGTTTTTGGTGTTTTACAAATGCCTCCAGGTGTTCCGGTTGCTGGAGTCGCAGTTGGCGGATGGGGAGCTCGAAATGCTGCTTATTTAGCAGCAGCAATCCTTTCCTTAAAGCACGATGATATAAAGAAAAATTATACTGAATTCCGCACTAAACAAGCAGAAGGGTAGCTAATGATCCCGAGATACTCAAGACCAGAAATGTCTTCTATTTGGACAGAACAAGCCAAATATGAGCAGTGGCTAGAGGTTGAAATTGCCGTCTGTGCAGCCCGGGCTAAAACTGGGGAAATTCCGGCAGAAGCAGTGGATCGAATAAAAAAAGATGCTGATTTTAATATAGATGATATTGCCAAATATCAAGCGATTACCCACCACGATATGACAGCATTCTTGCAATCAGTTGCGGAAAACATTGGAGATGATGCCCGATATGTTCATTATGGGCTTACTACAAGTGATGTTTGGGATACAGCTACAGGCCTACAACTAAGAGATGCTTGCACAATTTTGTTGGAAGACTTAACAAAATTAAATAGTGCCTTAGAGAGCCTTGCACGGAAGCATAAAGATACTCTTTGCGTAGGACGAACACACGGCGTCCATGCAGAACCAACTACCTTTGGGTTAAAGATTGCTGTATGGGTAGATGAAATGCGTCGCAACAAAATAAGACTAGAACAGGCAACCCAAACGATTGCTACAGGCGCAATTAGTGGCACAGTTGGTACCCATGCTTCAATTAGTCCAGACATCGAAGACATGGTTTGTAAAGAACTTGGGTTAAGCGTTGAACCAGTTTCAACTCAAATTGTCCAACGTGATCGACATGCGGAATTCCTAACTACAGTAGCAATTATTGGCGGTTCTCTAGAGAAATTTGCAACAGAGATTAGAGGTCTTCAAAAGACAGAGGTCCGTGAAGTTGAAGAACCTTTTGCAGAAGGGCAAACGGGTTCAAGTTCAATGCCCCACAAACGCAACCCTGAAAAATGCGAAAGGATCACAGGAATAGCACGAATACTACGTGGTTACGCAAGTACAGGACTGGAAAATATAGCCCTTTGGCATGAACGGGATATTAGCCATTCTTCAACAGAACGCGTCATTCTTCCAGACGCCTGTCTTCTTCTTGATTATGCACTGGATATGTTCACAGATATCGTCTCCAGACTCCAGGTTTACCCGGAAAGAATGCTGCAAAATATGGAGGCTACGCACGGCCTTGTATTTTCACAGCGAGTGTTACTGGAATTGGTTGAGGCAGGTTTAAGTAGAGATGATGCGTATGGAATCGTTCAACGTAATGCAATGGAATGTTGGGGAACAGGTCAATCATTTCTAAAACTATTATCAGAAGATGAAAATGTTACAGCGCATTTGGATGAAGCCCAATTACGTTCGCTATTTGACTACAACTACTTTCTCAACAATTTTTCAGTAACCTTCGAAAGATTAAGCCTATAAACTCTAGCAAAATGAATGAACAAACCAAAACACGAATGGAAAAGGTACCAAATGTCTGATGTAATTCTTGAAACAAACCTACCCGCACCAAAGTACAGTGGAAAGGTCCGTGACACTTATGACTTGGGTGATAATACCCTGCTTATCATTGCAACTGATCGCATCTCAGCACTAGATGCAGTCTTACCTACAGGCATACCAAATAAAGGAAAGGTACTAACATATCTCTCTTCTTGGTGGTTCAACCGCATTGCTAACGTAGTCCCACATCATATGCTTGCAGTAGTCGACTCAACTAATGCAACAGACCTGCTTCCATTTGAATTGCCCCCTGAACTTCATGGACGTTCAATGCTTGTCCGAAAAGCGGAACGTCATAATGCGGAGTGTATTGTACGTGGTTATCTAAGCGGATCAGGATGGCGTGATTACAAAAAAACAAGTTCTGTTTGCGGAATTCCTTTACCCGAAGGCCTTGAAGAGTCAGGGAAATTACCGGAAGACATTTTTACACCTTCGACCAAAGCTGATATTGGTCATGACGAGAATATCAGCTACAAAGAACTTGTTGAGATTGTAGGAGAGGATGTAGCCAATAGCATGGAAAAACGCAGCATAGCTGTCTACACATACGCGCACACCGTTGCTCTTGAACGTGGAATCATAATAGCGGATACCAAATTTGAATTCGGATTGCGCGAAGAAGAAACTATCCTCATTGATGAGGTTCTCACTCCAGATAGCAGTCGTTTTTGGCCTGCCTCTAAGTACGAACCTGGCCGATCACAAGAAAGTTTTGATAAACAGCCTGTTAGAGATTGGCTCTCAAAAAGTGGCTGGCAAGATGGCGAGGAACTGCCATCTGTACCGTCTGACGTGGCCAATGAAACAAGTGAGCGTTACTTAGAAGTCTACAAAATACTTACAGGTGAGGACCTTCCAATTGCCTAATTTTTCCGCAACCGTTTCAGTCACGCTTAAGACCACTGTGAACGACCCAGAAGGACTCACAATCGCATCGGCACTCCATTCCCTTGAATTTGAAGATGTCCAAACTGTTCGTGTAGGAAAAATTTTCACTATAACTCTGCAAAGCTCCACAAAAAAGAGTGCAGAACAACAAGTAGATGAAATGTGTAAAAGACTCCTGGCAAACCCTGTGATTGAAACCTATTCATTTAAAGTAGTGAAAAACTAACCCACAGAACTACTTTTCTTTTAGATGGCAGGAATCATTATGTCGGGTAATAGTAATTTGGCCACGTAATTCCTCCAGCTCTGTAATAGCACAATTACTTGTACGAAAGACTCCAAACTTCTCAGCAGGTAATCCCATTACTGAACTACATATCGCGTCAATAACACCACCATGAGTAACAGCAACACAGATCGAATCAGGACCTGCTTCCCTCACAATCCTCAAATATTCAGTGATCGCAGCATCTACACGTTCTCGAAATTTATCGGAACCCTCAGCACCTGGAGGTTCAGGCCGAATATCACGCCAAAAATCCATATAATCTTCCGGCAAATCTTTAAAGGGAGTCCCCGTCATCTCACCAAAATCATATTCCATCAAGCGCCTATCAAAGCTAAGAAAACTATTTGAGCTATCTTCAGAAATTGATTTAGTTAGCGAAGCAACTATTAATTCTGCTGTTTCACGAGCACGCCGTAATGGACTAGCGAAAAGGCTTATAACTGGTAAGGAATCCAGCAACTTACCAACACTTTGGGCTTGTTCTCTTCCGCGAGCTGTAAGCGCATAGTCACCGCCTTGACCTTGAACAACACGTAACGCATTACCTTCAGACTCCCCATGACGAATCAAAAAAAGAGGCATTACTCAGTAAGCCTGCGATACAGGGCAGGTAATCGATAAGGCAAAGACTCTATGTCTGCCACCACTTCATAACCCATGTCTTCACACATGGTTTTTAAATAGTCATGCCCTGCACGATCCACAGTTAATGCAAAAGGCGTAATCCCGTCTCGCTTCGCCTCATTAAGTGCTTGTTTTGTATCGTGTATTGCATACTCTTTTTCCGTTCGATCTCGACCATAACCATGATCTTGTGGACGTCCATCACTCAGCAAAAATAAGATTTTAACTTTAGCACCAGTTTCATTTAATTTCGTTGTTGCGTGGCGAATTGCTGGACCCATTCTTGTAGACCGAATTGGTGCAATTTGGTCGATACGCTTTTTAATTTGTGGTCCAAATACTTCCTGGAAATCTTTTATTACAAAAAACTCGACGTTATCTCGGCCATAACCACTAAAACCATAAATTCCGTATTCGTCCCCAATCGTTTCTAACGCAGTAATTAATAAAACAGTGGCTTCTTTTTCAAGATCAATGATTCTTTTAGGCGGCTCCGACATTTCTTGGCGACGTTTTGAAACCCACCAAGAAAGATACTTCCTTGGGTCATCATCAACATCACTGGAAGGCCTCTCACGTTTAGCTATCTCTTCATCTGTACTAGCAGACATGTCCAACAAAAAAGCTATCGCTACATCCCGCTCAATTTTGTTGCGCCGCCAATAAATCTTTTCTGCCGGAGTAACACCAGCTCGTACGTCAACCATCCACTCGATTGCGGGATCAAGATCGATATCCTCGCCATCAGCAAGCTTCTTCATTTTTCGAAACAGTTCTGGTTTCATCAACTCAAATTGTTTTCTCGTCTGTGCAACAAGACCAGAATGCTCAAGGAGCGCCTCTTCATAAAAATCTTCATCACCCTGTCCAAGTGCTTGTTCCTGTACCGCACACCAACGAGGCTTGTAATCGTGTGCACGGAAATCCCACTCATCGTAATAGTAGGTGGTGATCACAGGAACAAGGGGTTCCTCACCTTCCTCTTCTCCTGTCGAATTATCTGATTTCGTTTCATTCCCCTGTATATCCATTTCGCTAATCGGCGTTCCAGCTTCTTTCAAAAGATTAGAAAGAAACATCCCTGTAGTTGTCTCTAAATCACCTTCAAGCAATGCATCAAGATCAAGATCAGCAGACTTTTCCAATAATTCAGCTAACTGCTCTTCGGTTAGGGCATCCTGTGAAAATTCACCGCCTTCTCCCATTTCCAAATCATCACGTAGATTCATAAGCAACTGCACGAGTTCAGGCTTGAAATCACCGCGGAAATCTACATCTTCAGGACTTTCATAGTCAGTATCATTTTCAATCTCATCACCAGATTGAAGTTGTTCGGTACCCTCACCCATTTCGGTTGAATCAAGTGAAAACATCTCATCATCAGGATCCATTTGACTCCACTCACTATCATCCTCATCCTTTTTATTCGGTACCGACAACGCGATGTTATATAGTCGTAAAGCAGCTTCAGCCGCATCCTCAACAGTCGCATTCTCATCGGTTAGACGAGCAAGTATGCCAATGCCTTGGCCCATAACTTCCATTTTATTTTTTGGCCATCTGACTGCATCAAGACCATCAAGGCTCACACGTAAAAGATTTTCAACAAACGCTTGCCTCAATGGCAATTCTGAGATTTCTGGACGTTTTTGTACTTCTTCGCCTTGAAGTTGATTAAGAGCCTTTCGAATACCTCCGTACTCGCGCTTTATAGCAGCATCTATACGCGCATCCTCAGATATTTCGTATAGATCACTCCCCAATTGTCGATTTTGGAAGAGGTCAAAAAAACGTTCAAACGGTGTCACAAAACCAGAATTTTCACCTTCCTGCTCCTTGAGAAGCTCATCTCGCAAATTAGTAAAAAGAGTTGCTGGTTTTTTTAAATCAAAATCAAAGGAACCAAATTCAAGATGTGCAGCCTGATGAGTAACAAAAACTTTTAGAGCAGCGAAATTTTCTTCTTTAGAAGAATATCGCTCCATAAAAACAGGCACATAAATACTAGATCCTTCAGTACTCGCAACATGCTCATCTACCCATCCAATTCCCTTTTCAGTCAAAGCAGCTGTTGATTGAACACTAACATCACGACCAGTAAGAGCCTTAGCATAAAGTCGTAAAATTTCCCCAACTTTTGTGAGTTCAATTCTTGCACTTAATTTTTCAAGAACATCTTCTCCACGACTAGACTGCAGCCTAAAGTACGCTTCCCCGCCATCAAGTGAAGATTCCAATATATTTAGACCAGATTCATGCCAACTTGGCAACGCTTCAATACGTATTTTTTCCAGTACTGTTGGGGTATTGGATATGAAGTCCATTGCAGCGACAGGAGAAATTAATGAGATTGCATGTGCAAGTTCAACAATAGGACGGTGATAATCACGCGAAATCTGGCCCAAAGCCGCAGCTCCAGACTCAAAAGAACTCAACATTGCGCGTGTGTTCTGTTCGGCAACCCTCGTTGCTAACTGCAAAAAATCGTCACGACTCGGAGCGTTTACACTTTGTATAAGGGGAGCACCACGCTCAAAATAAATTCGTGAATCAGCCCACGAGGTCTGAGTAAGTTTTAGTCCAAATGACAAGTAAGCTAGCCGATCAGCTTCTTCCAGCGTTCCCAAAACTTCAGCAGCTGTTGAAAGGCATGAGGCTGCAAGCTCATAAGAATGTCGGGCCAATTCGTCAAGAAACTCAACCAGACGACGGGCTTCTTCATCAGAAAGGATACCTAGTAAATCTGGACTGGCTTCAAAAAATTGACCAGCTAAAGACGACGATTTCCAATTACCTTTATAAAGACTCTTTCCCAAAATTCCCCAATCAGTTATAGAAGAAAAACCAGGTACATTAACAACCTTGGGGGCACTTTTAAGAAAAGCCACTGCAAGAGGGGCGCTATCAGCTGTAAGATCGTTAGCCAGATCGCCTAGATCCTTATAAATTTGCCAGGTTGTTCCTTCTGGCATTAGCGAACTGGCACGAAAATACTCAGCAGCAGCTTCCCATGAACGTAAACTTGTCTGCATGATTGACATGCCAGATTCAACCCAACTTATAAGCTCATCCTGGGAAAGATTCTTATCCAAGGTTCGAAGGCTTTCTTCAAACGCCAAAAAAAGAGGATCTGGAAAACCTTCAAATCTGTCACGATATCTTAAAAGTAATTCTTCTGCACTTGCTGACATCAACTAAAAGGCCTTCTTATTCAAAAATTGAAGAAACTACTTCCTCAAGGCTACGCTGTACTTCCTGATCGTCTGTTAATGACCAAGTAACTGCTACCTGTGCTGCCCTTCGCGGCGAAACACCCTTGGTTATTAAACGACCGGCGTATATCAAGAGACGCGTACTAACACCTTCACCCAAACCATGCTCCTTCAGATTACGCACTTTCTCCCCTAATTTTGCAAGTTCAAGCGCCATAGCCAAATCAACACCCGATTCATGAGCAATAATCTCCCCTTCTAAATCTCTCTCGGGGTAAGTGAATTCTATAGAAATAAACCTTTGACGAGTCGAGTGCTTTAAGTCCTTCAAGGCACTCTGGTAACCAGGGTTATAGGAAATTACCAAGAGAAAACCATCGGCAGCCTCAACCACCTGACCTAATTTTTCGATCGGTAAAAGCCGTCTGTAGTCAGTCAAAGGGTGAATTAGAACAGTCGTATCCTTACGAGCTTCAACAACTTCATCCAAATAACAGATCGCACCTGCCTTCACTGCACGAGTTAAAGGACCATCAATCCAATGGGTTCCATCTGTATCAAGTAAATAACGTCCTACAAGATCACTGGCAGTAAGATCCTCGTGGCAGGCGACTGTAACAAGTGGGCGCTGACTATCATTACTATTCGTCTTTTTTGAGCGACTCTTTTTGCTACTGCCTCCCTGGTGACCCAGCCGATAAGACATGTATTCAACAAAACGAGTCTTACCACAACCAGTAGGCCCTTTCAAAAGAACAGGTACACGTTGATCATATGCAGCCTCAAATAACTCGATTTCATCGCCAAGAGGCCTATAATAAGGTTCTGCTGAAACCGTAAACTCTTCAGCAGATAACACAACAGCATTTGTTTGATTTTGAGCCAAGAAACTACTCCTTTGTAAACATATGAGTCACGCGTTCAAGCAAATCGACCCACAATTTTTCAAGTAAATTATTTAATTCTTCAAGAGAACTATTATTTTCTACGATTACATCAGCTGCTTCAATTCGTTCACTATTCGTGAGCTGTGAGGCAATACGAGCACGAGCAGCATCTTCATCTAAACCATTACGCTCCTTTAAACGAGCTATAGCTGAATCTTCGGAAACCACTGTAACCCAAACTTGATCCGCCATATCCTGCCACTGAGCCTCTAGTAGGACCGCGGCTTCTAACACCACTATCTGACTACCAGCAACTTCTAAATTAGATAACTCTTCAGAAGCTAATCGCCGAATTCCTGGCCAAACAATGTCAGTTAAACGTTTCAATTCTGTAGGATTTCCAAATACCTTACTACCTAAGGATGCGCGATCAATTGTTCCATCTTTAGAAACCACATCATCGCCAAACGCAGCTACAACACTTTTAAATGTAGAAGTATCTGGCTCATAGGTACGATGTCCAAGCAAATCAGCATCAATAACAGGAATACCTTTGTTTCGAAAATAGTCTCCTACTGTGGACTTACCACTTGCAATACCACAGGTCAGACCAATTACATACATTGATGAACCTTCTCTTTTTGTGACAGTTTAGGTAATTTCAATTTATAACCCTAAACCGATAGCATACCGGTGGGCGAACAAGACTAGCAACTACGTAACAAAATCTTTTTATAGTTGTTACAGTATCAGTCAAGAATTGTAGAATACTTTAACCGGAATCACGTAGGGAGTTTTATGCTCGACAATAGGGACCGAATTATACGTGCCACGCTTGATGGTAAAAGACCCTCACGAGAAGAAGCTTTGAGTTTAGCCGGTTTTAGTGAACTTCCAGTCCTACTTGAGACTGCTTCACAATTACGAGATCATGGACATGGCAACCTTATCTCCTACTCTAAAAATGTTTTTATCCCTTTAACAAAACTGTGTAGGGATGTATGTCACTATTGCACTTTTGCTCAACCACCTAAAAAAGGCGAACGTGCCTATTTAACGTTAGATGAAATGTTAGATATCGCTCGTGCTGGTGCAGATACTGGTTGTACAGAAGCTCTTTTTACACTTGGCGATAAACCGGAACTGCGGTACACAGTTGCAAAAGAAGAGCTTGCATCACTAGGGCACAACACAACTTTGGAATATCTCCATGAAGCAGCGAACTTAGTTGCCAAAGAAACAGGTTTATTACCACACGTAAACCCTGGTGTTATGACAGCCACAGATATTAAAAACCTCCGAGAAGTTTCTGTTTCTCAGGGAATCATGCTTGAAAGTATTTCGGGTCGACTTATGGAAAAAGGAGGCGTGCATTTTGGTTCCCCAGATAAGGAACCAACTGCTCGTCTAGAAACCATCCAGCTTGCAGGAAAAGAAAAAGTCCCTTTCACCTCAGGTATCCTGATAGGAATAGGAGAGACACGATTAGAACGAATCGAATCCCTGCTAGCTCTACGTGATCTACAAGACGAATATGGACACATACAAGAATTAATCATTCAAAATTTCCGAGCAAAGCAAGGAACAAAGATGGAAAACTCACCCGAACCATCTTTTGACGACCTTCTCTGGACATTAGCTATGACACGTATTTTGTTTGGGCCGGAAATGGACGTACAAGCACCACCTAATTTAACTCCTGATTCTTACAAAAAACTTCTTGATGCAGGGCTCAGTGATTGGGGGGGAGTATCTCCAGTTACCTTAGATCATGTAAATCCAGAAGCACCATGGCCTGAAATAGAAAAATTGTCGGAAGAAACAGCATCGGCAGGTAAAGATTTAGTTGAACGACTAGCTATTTATCCTGAGTACGCAAAAAATCCCAAAACCTGGCTAAGTCCACAAATGAGTACTGCGACAATGCAAAGTATGGATACCGAGGGATTCGCAAGAGATGGTAACTGGTCACCTGGTGATAATGAAATCGAACCCCCTGTGGTAACAATCAGTACCAATGACGATAACCATAATTTAATCACAAATTCTATCCGAGAGATTGTGGGTAAAGCACGTACTGGCATCGAATTAACTGAACAAGAAATAGTAAGCCTATTCAAGGTTCGAGGTAAGGAGTTTACCTACGTTTGTGACGCTGCCAACCAGCTACGTGAAGAAGTGTCCGGCAACACCATACGCTACGTGGTAAACCGCAACATTAATTATACAAATATCTGTTACTTCAAATGCCAATTCTGCGCATTCTCAAAAGGTAAGCTAAGTGAGAATTTAAGGGGAAAACCTTATGATTTAGGGTTGGACGAAGTTGTTAGAAGAGCAAGAGAGGCCTGGGAAAGAGGTGCGACTGAAGCATGCATGCAAGGTGGTATTCATCCTGACTATACAGGTGAAACTTATCTAGAGATCTGCAAAGCAATTAAGAAAGAACTACCTGAAATTCATTTACATGCCTTTTCTCCTTTAGAAGTCTGGCAAGGTGCAGAAACTCTTAAAATCTCCGTTCCTGAATTTTTGAACCAATTAAAACAAGCTGGATTAGGTACGTTACCTGGAACTGCAGCAGAAATACTGGATGACGAAGTACGAGCAGACCTCTGTCCCGATAAAATTAATACCTCCCAGTGGCTCTCTGTTATCGAGGATGCCCATAGAGAAGGCTTCACGACAACATCTACAATTATGTATGGCCATATGGAAAAATCCCTTTCGTGGGCAAAACACCTTCTGCACTTAAGACACCTTCAAGAAAGAACAGGCGGGATCACAGAATTTGTCCCCTTACCGTTTGTTCATATGGAGGCACCTATTTATCTCAAAGGACGTGCACGAAAAGGGCCAACATTTCGTGAAGCTATCCTGATGCATGCAGTATCCAGATTAGTCCTGAACCCTGTTATTACAAACATACAAGTATCTTGGGTGAAAATGGGGGAACTTGGCAGTAGTGCATGTCTACAAGCAGGTGCCAATGATCTTGGCGGCACTTTGATGAATGAAAGTATTAGTAGGGCAGCTGGTGCAAGTTTTGGTCAGGAAATGAGTCCGGAACAAATGGATAAATTAATTAGTGGCCTTGGACGAACACCTCAACAAAGAAATACTGTTTATGGAACACCTAATGATGAACGTACAAATAAATCCTACTCTGCTCCTGAATTGGAACCAATAGTTTTACAAACCGCGCAGTCGTACTCAAAAAAACGCTAACTACTTGTTCTCAATTCCTAAAATTTCAACACCAGCTTATACTTACTATGAAAGGTTATAGATTGATATGGCAGATAAAGACCCGAGAGAACCATTTACACGTATTTCCGTAAGCGAAGCTAAGGAAAAATTAGAGACACATCAAGCAGTAATGATTGATGTAAGAGACCCTCATGAATATGCAGAAGTACATGCATCGGGTGTTCTTCTAGTTCCTGTCAATTCGGTTATGGGCGAATTATCGCAAATTCGTGACTTTGCAGGTGAAAAGCAGGAAGTACTCTTTATTTGCAAAATGGGAGGACGTAGTGCTTTAGCTGCCGAATATGCAACTGCTGCTGGACTCGAAGAGTATGAGCTTTTCAACGTTGAAGGCGGCACTGAAGCCTGGGAACAGGCCGGATACCCAACTGGAGATTAATCGCGGTTAAAAAAGAACACACTCTAGAACTAAAAGCCGGTCCCTTTCGCGTATTGGAATGGGAAGGCAAGAAGCCCACGTGCATTTTTCTTCATGGGCTTACAGGAGTATCTGAAGTGTGGAATCAGACTGTAGATGCACTAGGGAAAAATAAACCTACTTCCCTAGCGTATGACCAACGTGGTCACGGTGATAGCCCTTATAAAAAAATAACTTTTCGTGCACAAGACTACTTAGAAGACCTCATTGAAATTGTTACATCTAGACCGATGGGTAAAAAAATACATTTAGTTGGGCATTCACTGGGAGGGCGAATAGCTATTTTAGCTGCTGCCCGACATCCAGAATTGTTTAGCTCGGTAACTGTCGTAGATATCGGGCCAGAAACTTGGAAAGAAAATTGGGAAGAAACTGTAACCTGGCTAGACAGTGCACCAAAAAAATTTAAAAACGAAGCGGCAGCATTAAAATTCCTTGAGCCCAATCCTGAAAAAATCAGTAAAGCACGTAAAGAAGTTACACTCGCACGATTTAAACCTGTTAAGGGAGGTGGATTAGGATGGAGAGGTGACATTGGTGCAATGAAAAAAGCCGTGAAAATTCAACGTTCGAGGGACTATTGGGATTCGTGGAGCTCGATAGAACTACCCACCCTTTTGATACGTGGAGAAAAATCAAAGGAATTAAGGGAGGAAGTAGCAATAGAGATGCGCCTTTTAAATCGCAACAGCAAATTTCAACAAATTAACGGTGTTGGACACAACATTCCCCTGGTTGCGCCAAGACCATTAGCAAAACTTTTATTAGATTTTTGGGCTACAATTTAAACGGTATCGATTTGATGCCGAGTTACGGACATGGTAGCCTCAAACAACACAAGTGTTCCAATCTAAAACTTTTAACTTCTGGAGTTTAGCCCAATGAGCGATAGTCCGGATTCTGGTTCAACAGACACCGCCGTTCTCGATAGCGTACTTAGTAGCCTAAGTAATGCACGTGATTTTGATGAGGAAGGCATTGATCCCGAAGCTTCCAATGATGAATCCAATGATGATAAAACCGAAGCTACTGCAACACTAGAGGAGGAAGAGGAGGAGGAGGAAGAAGAAGAAGAAGCAGCTATCGCCGCGATCATCACAGATGAGTCCGAAGGTATTGATGATCCAGTACGAATGTACCTACGTGAAATAGGAAAAGTCTACCTGTTAACTGCTGAGGATGAGAAAACGCTCTCTCGTCAACGAGAAGAATATATTTATCTTCAAGAAGAGATTATTGAGCCGTATGAAAACTCATACAACCACAAGCCTTCAGCCGCACGAATGGCTGTTATTCTTTTAGAAAACTGGGCATCTTTACAAGTGGTATATGAACGTTCCCTAAATTTTATCGACCGATGGGAGCACTGGATTGCTAATAATGGGCCTATCCCTGGATTTGAAGGAACCTGGCCTGACGATCTCCCTGATGTCCCAGTCTGGAGAAACAAAGAAGAGAAATTAGTAAAAATGTCTCAAAAAGGAGATGATTTCTCAATCTCGGGTATCCTCCGAAGCAAGCAATTTCAAGGCCTAATTCATGGAAAAGTAGACTCTGATGACCCAAAAAAGGCAATGCGCGATCTAGGAAAAATTAACCCATGGCTAACTTGGCATCTTGGGAAGAAAATTAAACTGGAAGCAGAAGAGATTCATGAAGCAATTGTTGAGATTTCGATTGTTACGCATATTTTGAATCCAGAGTTAATAGAGGCAATGGCAGCAGAAGCAGATGATGGAGAAACAAGTTTACTGCCACCCTGCGAGGGACTTCAGGAAATGATTACCCCGCTTGAAGAACGTTTGCAATATCACTTTGACGACATAAAACATCGAGGAATAGCCGCTGAACAGCGTCTAACTGAAGCGAATTTACGACTTGTTGTTTCAGTTGCAAAAAAATATATCGGGCGTGGTATGGCAATGTTGGACTTAATACAAGAAGGTAACATCGGCCTTATAAGAGCAGTGGAAAAGTTCAATTACAGAAAAGGGTTTAAATTTTCCACTTATGCAACCTGGTGGATACGCCAAGCAATCACAAGAGCCATAGCTGATCAAGCTCGAACAATACGCATACCTGTACATATGGTTGAAACAATTAACAAACTTGTTCGAATCAGTAGACGCTTAGTTCAAGAGTTTGGACGGGAACCAACAAGTGAAGAAATTGCCGAAGGTATGCGTGAAAGTAGTAAACCAGATACACAAGGCCAATACTCACCAGAGAGGATCCGTGAAATCCAAAAGGTTTCGCAAGACCCGGTTTCACTTGAGACTCCGATTGGAGAAGAGGAGGATAGTCACCTTGGCGATTTTATACCCGATGACACAGCAGTCTCCCCTGCAAACGCGGCTAGTCAACAGTTACTGCGTGAGCAAGTTGAAGATGTCCTCGCAACCTTAACTAGTCGGGAACGTCGTGTCTTAGAGTTGCGATTTGGCTTAGAAGATGGACGTAGCCGCACTCTTGAAGAAGTTGGTAAAGAATTTGGTGTGACACGAGAACGCATCCGGCAAATTGAAGCAAAGGCATTACGAAAACTACGTCACCCTAGTCGTAGTCGTAAGCTACGTGACTATTTGGAATAACACCGGACGAACGACGCTAATTGGAACCGATAATTAACAAAACTGAAAATATCTATACAGGGAAAGTCATACAAGTTGATTTAGAAAAATTCCGTACTACAAACGGTATCGAAATACAGCGCGAAGTAATACATCATCCTGGGGCAGTCTGCATGCTAGCCCTAAATAAAGACCAGAAAATTTATCTGGTTGAACAATTCAGGGCACCAATGAAGAAAAAACTTCTTGAATTGCCAGCAGGAACGCTTGAACCCGAAGAAAACCCGGAAGAAACGGCAATACGGGAACTACAAGAAGAAATAGGGATGAAACCAAATAACATAGTCTTGATGGGAGGATTTTATGTTGCTCCCGGTTATTGTGATGAGTTTGTACATCTTTTCACATGTACAGACCTAGAACCTTCGAAATTGGAAGGGGATGTTGATGAAGATATCAAAGTTATAAAAATGTCACTGTCTGAAGCAATCCAAGCGATCCAACAAGGCATAATTGTTGATGCAAAAACGATCTGTGGCATTCTGATGTGGTCCGCACAGAGTAGCCAATAACAAAGCCATCCTGCTCAATTAATTTTCAGATGAACTGAAAATACGTTGTTTTTCTATGTTCGATACACGAGCATCCAGGCTTCTTAATGTATATCGGATTACTGCCATCGAAAAAAAGAAGTCGAACCAAAGAAAAACCGCTCCAAAAATTAAGAAAAAATCACGGACCAGAAGATTGTTAACCAAAAATGCTACTAATAAAAAAGCTAGTCCAGCACCAGAAAGAAGCGAAGGCACCACAATAAGCGCAATTACACTCCCGGCACCCGGCCTATTTGATTCAATTTCTTGAGACATTTTCCTGTTACCTCTTCACTTGGAAGCTGATGTAGTCATATAGATCGTAGACGATTATTGAATTGGTAGATAGCAGATTCTTTAAAAAATTAAAGACAGTACTTCTATCACCTAATTGCTCTTTACGCTTCGTAAAATATTGTGCCACGATACTCTTAACGGATTCACAATATTTCATGACATCATTTGTTGGCTTAGATCTTTCTTGGACAGGTAAATATCCAAGTGGACTTTGTATATTTTCAGGAAATCACAAAAATATAAGTTGTACAACTGTCACAACAGAACAACTAACTACATTCGAACTCATGAAATTAATAAACTCTTTGGAAGAAGAGATTATTATTTCCGTAGATGCCCCTCTAGTGACCACTGAACAACGACAAGCTGAAAAAATTTTAATGCAGCTGTTCGGAAAAGCAAAAGCCCCTGCATATCCAGCAACACCAAAAATATTGGAAAGATTCAATTTTTGTGAAGGTCCAAAACTTGCCAAATTACTTAAAGAAAATCATTTTGAATTGGACCCGCATAACTTTTTATTAGGATTAGGCAAGAAAAAAGTCGCATTTGAAACCTATACACACGCTGCACATATACGTCTTTTTGGGCTTACGGAACGAATTCCTTACAAGCGCCGAAAAGGTCGCAATATTAACTTCATAAAAAATGAACTTCAGCGATATCAAGATTACATGCAGGAAATACTTACATTGGAAGCCCCTGGAATTTTAACCAATGAGGAAATAGGACTAATTTTAAAAGCTTCGACTGTAGAAAAAGCAACTGGAACTACACTAAAGCGCATAGAAGATACTTTAGATGGCTTAACATGTGCATTAGTTTCATATCTCTTCTGGCGTGATGGTAACTCACACTGGGAAGCCCTAGGATCTTTGCCCGATGGCTGTGTAGTTGTTCCAAAGATAGGAGCTTACACAAGAAAATAACTGAAGAATTACATTCTCTCTGGTGCGCTCATACCCAGCAATTGAAGACATCGCGCCAACACACTACGTGCAGTCGACACCAACTTTAATCTAGCTGCAGTAAGTTCAGGGTCATCGGTTAAGACCTTCATACTCGGATCACCCAACTGTTTAAACGCATCATTAAATATATGAAAAGCAGTAGCAAAATCAATCGCATATCGCGCTAAATGATGAGGCTCAGAGGTCTTAGCAACTTGTTCAATTACTTCAGGTAGACGCAACATCTGTCTTATCAGAGCTAACTCATGTGCTTGTTGAAGCAAATTTACATCCCCTTTTAATAGTTCACGACCATCTTCTCTAGCTCGTTCCAAAATACTTGCCATACGTGCATGTGCATATTGGATGTAATAAACCGGGTTCTCATTAGATTTTTTCACTGCAAGCTCAAGATCAAACTCCATCTGTGCATTCGGAGAACGAAGTAAGAAAAAGAAACGCGCAGCATCAGAGCCAACTTCTTCAATTAGTTCATCCAATGTTATGATTTCGCCACTCCGCTTTGACAATCGAACGATTTCATCTCCGCGTTTAAGAGTCACTAATTGATATAACAAAACTTGCAAATCACACTCATGACCAACCACTGCATTTGTAGCAATTTTAAGGCGTTCTACATGGCCATGATGATCAGCTCCCCAAACATCTATTACACGGGAAAAATTTCTTTTAGCAAATTTCTCGAAATGATAAGCAATGTCACTGGCATAGTATGTAGGTCGGCCATCAGAGCGAATTACGACATTATCTTTGTCCTCACCCAGTTCACTTGATGTAAACCACAAAGCATTTTCACGTTCGATTAACTGATTGCTACCACCAAGAATACCTTTGACTTCATCCCAAACACCTTCTTCATAAAGGGTACTTTCACTAAACCAAGTATCATATTGAACACCAAAAGCTGACAACGTATTCCGTATATACTCAACCATCAAACTTGTACCATGTTCACCAAACTGCACGTCTGGAGGCATTCCCAATTCAGCAAGGTATCCTTCACCGTGGTTTTCAACCATCTTTTGGGCAATTTCAATCATGTATTCACCCGGATAGCCATTCTCTGGCAAAGCAACATCCCGTCCTAGAATTTGTTGGTATCGAGCGTACAAAGTTTCTACAAAAGCAGCTGACTGAGAACCTGCATCATTAATGTAATACTCACGACTAACGTCATAACCTGCAGCAGTAAGCACTGCAGCCAGGGTATCTCCTATCGCTGCCCCACGACCATTCCCCACGTGCAAAGGTCCAGTGGGATTTGCTGACACAAATTCAATTTGTATTTTTGAACCTTGACCCAAATTTAAATCTGCCCAGTTCTCTCCTTTTTCACTTATAACTTCAACCTGTTCCTGTAGCCACGTAGTAGTAAGACGAAAATTTAAAAAACCAGGATTACTTACTTCAGGAGCGAAAATAATAGGATCTTCCGCAAAGGTATTTACAATAATTTCAGCGATTTCCATTGGTTTCTTGCCAGCTGAACGTGCAAATCTTAACGGTAATGAAGTTGCATAATCTCCGTGCTCAGTTTCCTTAGGACGTTCAATATCAGGTTCAGGGAACGGAATATCTGGTAATAAGCCATCTGCAATAGCCAAATCCACAGCAGAAGTAACCAAATCTGCTATATGGTCACGAATCATAAAATCATCAAACTCAGACATTAGTACCTATTTAGACAAGATTTCGAAATGAAAAGCTTATATTAACACTCGACAAAGTTTCGAAGTTAGGTGAATTGTAGGGCCCTAGCTAGCCTCTTGGCAAAAAATTAATACAGGTCAAAAACACAACAGATCTCCTATACTGGTGCAAGCACGGAAAAATCCCATGAAATTGATAACACTCACTTTAAATACCTGCCGCACAATTATCTCGATCGTTCTCGGTATTTTGGGACTGTTAAGTACAATAATCGGTGCCGGGATACTTCTGCTATTTGAACTAGTAGAAGCATTTCTGAAAAAATTAGTGCATAAATTTTTTCAGAAATAACACTTGTGTTAATCAGTTAATTGTCAGCCCAACTACTAATCCGGCAACTATCGCCACAAAAAGTATTCCAACCACCCATCCCAAATGTGAAAACCCAAAATGGGAACGGATATCTGAACGCATAGGCGCCTCTTCATCCCCATCATTACCACCTATTTGAACTTCGGACATTTCACACTCCTAAACCTACAAAGAACTCTAAATTAAATTTAATCTAAGAATATTACAGAATTATTTAACCTAAGAATCGCAGTCGTTACGCTATAAGGCAAGGGGATATATAAATGGCACTTGATGAAAACGATCAGTTAATTATCGAGGCCAAAGCTGTTCACAAAACGTACTACACCGGTAACGTTGAAGTTCCGGCCTTGCGGGGCGTTGATTTAAAAGTCCAGAAGGGTGAAATGCTAGCCATTATGGGCCCTTCTGGTTGTGGTAAAACTACTCTCCTTAATTGCTTAAGCGGTTTGGATACATTTGAAAAAGGTACCGTATCCATAAATGGTGAAGATATTACGCGACTAGCAGATAATGAAAAGACTGATTTTCGTGCTCGTGAAATGGGATTCGTTTTTCAAACTTATAATCTACTTCCTGTTCTTGATGCTGTTGAAAATATAGAACTTCCACTAATCGTTTCTGGGGTGCGCCCCTCCCTCGCACGAAAACAGGCTTTGGCTGCACTTGAACGTGTCAATTTAGCTGAGTACGCAAGCCATCGTCCCGGACAACTATCTGGAGGCCAACGCCAACGCGTTACACTTGCTCGATCTGTCGTAAATACCCCTGCGATCGTTTGGGCAGATGAACCAACTGGAGCACTGGATTCCCAAACTGCAACTGAAATTATGGACTTACTCTGCGATCTGAATAAAAAAGAACATCAGACACAGGTTATTGTTACGCATGCTCCTGAGGTCGCAAAACTTTGTGACCGCACCATATATATGGCTGATGGATTAATCGAACGTGAAGAATTAGCAGAACAAACTACTTAGCCTATGGACCAACTTTTCGGCATATCCACTCAAACTTTGGCAACAGCTTGCATAATCATTACTGCGATTATTCTAGGTATCCTTATCATCGTTGCCTTACGTAATCCTGTGATGTTTAAACTTGGTTTGCGTAATATCCCGCGAAGAAAAACACAAACTGCACTAATCATCTTCGGGCTCATGCTTGCCACAGTAATTATTACAACAGCTTTTAGCACAGGTGATACTGTTTCAAATAGCGCAACCAAAGAAATATATTCATTGTTAGGTGAAACTGACGAAGTAATTCAGTGGAACCGTGATGACTTTCCTAGACCAATAGATGAACAGCTAGTCTCACTGGAACATTTAGATACAATTATCGCTTCTTTAAAAAACGATCCTGATATTGAAGGATATTTACCTGTTCTTGCAGAACAAATACCAATTCGTAGTCGTTCCACCGGGCTCAACGAAACGAAATCGGTCATCGTTTCTTACCCGAGTGATGCTGCAAAAACTTTTGGCGGTCTTATTGATATCTCAGGAAATCCAGTTAATTTATCAGGTAACCAAATAGCAATAAATACCGATCTAGCAGATGCAATAGATGGAAAAATCGGTGATGAGCTAGATATATTTGTTAACAACCAAGCAATCCCAGTCGTCGTAATCGCCATTGTTCCTAAAAGCGTCCTAAGTGGAACCTTCGATGTCAGTAAAGGCAACTTACCAGGTGGGGCAGTTGCACTAGATTTATTAGGTCCCGCACTTGGCCTCACTGGTTACGTCCAAGCTGTACTCGTAACCAATACCGGCGACAGATATGAGGGGATGGAAAGAACAGACGTTGTCACCGAAAAAATTGAGGCCGTAATAGCCGAACTATATACCGAACCAGCAGGTAACCCTGGAGAAATCGATCCTTCCATATTCATAAAAGCATTAGAGAAAAATCTAAGTGTCACATCTGAAGGTACTGCTCTATTAAAAGATATTGAAAAAGCTTTCGCCGATCCGGAATTAGCTGATAGTCAAGATATAGTCACAAGGTTAGAAAATTTATTACCTAATGATCGTTCGACCAAAAAAATGATTTTAACGATTGAACAAGCGTTAACTGAATTAGCCTCTAGTACTGAAAATGGCCCACGTCCAGATGTTAGCGAAGGCGTCTCACAGGCTCTAGTAGGAAGATCATCACAAAATATCGCAGCACTCAGTAAAAATGAACTGCCTTTGTATACCGTTATGAAAGTTAAACAAGACAGCATATTCATTGCTGATATAGCTGCCAGTATTTTCACTACAATTTTTCTAATCATTGGTCTGTTTTCTATTGCGGCAGGCATTCTTTTAATCTTTCTCATTTTTATAATGTTGACTTCCGAACGTAAACCTGAAATGGGAATGGCTCGAGCAGTGGGTGCACGTAGAAGTCATCTGATAGAAAGCTATCTAGCCGAAGGAATGGGCTATGACATCGGATCAGCAGTTGTGGGATTGTTAGCAGGCATCGGTGTCACTTATGTCATGATTGCTCTACTTAATAACGTAGGAAATGCACTTCCTCTACCACTGACAGCTTCATTTAGTGCAAATGGGTTAATTATCTCGTTCTGCTTGGGAATAATTGTGACCTTTTTGGTTGTCGTCTTTGCGGCAGCCCGTGCCAGCCGTATAAACATCGTGGCAGCAATCCGAGATATTCCTGAAGAAACTATTGGTGGCGAGGATTCAGCAACAATTAATGGCTATTTACACTCAATTACACGTGCACTTGTTGGCGGGGGCTATATCGTAGCTGGTTTGCTTTTAATGCTACGTTTCGGGCCAGGCACATTACCCATCCTTTTCCTTATAGTTGGAGCCATCGGTATCGGAGTTCATTCTTTGCTTGGCACCAACTATGGAGCATCATTAAATGAACGGACCGAAGGTGGCCTACCTAAACGACCGTTGCTTTTACTACCAGCGATACCCATCTATCTGATTTCAGCATTGCTAGTGAAGCTGACACGCGATCGTCGACGAGAACGTTTCCCCTTCCTACTTCAACTCATTGCGATAATTTTTCCACCACTCGGTGTTGTTGTAGTAGCTATGACAAAACGCGAGCGCACGACAGCATGGTCTGTAGGTTACGGCTCCATCGGCCTATTCATCGGTATCATATTGTTTCAATGGATCTGGGATACGCCTCAACTTGCATTGTTCACTACAGGTGTTTCACTCTTTTTCTTATGGGTAGCAGTATCGCTTCGTTACTTTGAAATCAAAGAACGTATCACTTTTACGATTATCCCAATACTGTTATTAATCTTCTGGTATCTAACAGCAACAGACGCCTACAACTGGATTGTAGGGGAATTAGATGGTGGTCCGGAACTAATGTTCGTGAGTGGCTTAGTTATGGTCACAGCAGCTACCATGATCATTCTTTACAATGCAGAAATTGCGCTTCCACTAGTGAGCAAATTACGCTTTGGCCGAATTATGCCTGCTGTAAAAACAGCTGTTGCTTACCCACTTCGATCACGTCTACGAACAGGTATGACATTGATGATGATAGGACTTATTACATTTGCTCTAGTGATGGTTGCATCAATGAACACAAACTTTGCACAAATCTTTCTTTCCGATGATGCAAAAGGTGGTTTTGACATACAAGTCCAAGGAAATCCTGAAACGCCAATTCAAGACCTACGAGAAACTCTTACGGATGCTGGTATCAAAACCGATACAATTGAGAACATTTCACGTATACAGTACGCCGCATTTTATGAAACAGAAATCAAGCCAAGAGAAGCAGAGGGACGTTTTTATAGCTACGGAATAATGGGAGTTGATGATGAATTCCTACAAATAAATACCTTAGAAATTGAACAATTTGCGCAAGGTTACAACTCAAGCCAAGAGGTTTGGGAAGCACTGCGTACTAATCCCAATTTTGCTGTGATACCGCATGGTATGACTACTGGCACAAACAGATTTGCCGATGCTAACCTGCTAACCCTTGAACCCCTGGTTGATAATTTCGAACCATTTGAAATAAGCCTACGTAACAAAGCAACCCAAGAAATAGTAAATGTAACAGTAATTGCAAAAACTAATACGGCAGGAGATTCATTCGGTGTGTTTATGGATGAGATGCGAGCAAGTGGGGCTATGATCATTAACAACACAGTCTTCGAAACAGTTTTACCAGACGCGGACTTGGAGTACTTTTACCTGCAAACTAGCAAGGGAATAGATACAGACAAACTTGCAAAAACAATTGAATCAGCTCTAGTACAAGTATCAGCCGAATCATTACAAAACCTGCTTGATGATGAACGTGCTACAGCAACAGGCTTCCTCTTAGTACTCCAAGGCTTCATGGGATTAGGTCTAATCGTTGGAATCGCTGCCCTTGGTGTTATTTCATTTAGAGCCGTTGTTGAGAGACGCCAACAAATTGGAATGTTACGAGCTATCGGATATCAAAGAGCGATGATTGCTTTAAGCTTCCTACTTGAATCGGGATTTATAGCTTTAGTAGGTATTGCTTTAGGACTAATTCTTGGAATAACGTTCTCGTGGTCTGTCATTGCGTCTGGCGGAATCCCAGGTACTGAAGGCGCTAGTTTTGTCATCCCTTGGCGCTATCTTATTGTCATCGCATCAATCGCTTTTGCGGCCTCACTCGTCATGACATACTTCCCGGCTCGACAAGCCTCAAAGGTGGAAGTAGCAGAAGCACTACGCTACGAATAAACTTGCCCCATGAGTAACACAAATAAAGGCATCCAGCGATTCGATCTAACAGGGCGCGTTGCAATTATGACAGGTGCTGGAAAAGGCTTAGGTCGTGCTATGGCTCTAGCTTTAGCTGAAGCAGGAGCAGATATGGTTGTGACAAGCCGGACAATGGAGGAACTCGAAAGTTTGGCTAAAGAAATTAACGCAATGGGTCGAAAAGCATTACCTATACAAGCTGACATCCTTAAACCTGAATCCGGAGAAGATGTTATCTCACTCGCAGAAAAAGAAATGGGACATATTGATATTTTAGTGAATAACGCAGGTATCAATATTCGAAAAGATGCTGTCGATCTGCAAATAGAAGAATTTAAACGTGTCCTTGATACTAATTTGTCCGGCACCTTCCTTTTTTCACAAGCTGTAGGTAAGCGATTTATCAAACAGGGATCAGGGAAAGTAATAAATGTTTCCAGCATCATGGGAAGCGTTACTCTCCCGAGACAAACAGCATACTCATCATCAAAAGGTGCCATCGAAATGCTTACTAGAGTAATGGCATTAGAATGGGCCACACACAATGTTCAAGTTAATTCATTAGCCCCAACCTATTTCGAGACTGACTTAACAAGGCCTCTATACGAAGACCCTGAACGACGAGCCTTCATTGAAGAGCGCACACCCATGGGGCGTTGGGGGCAACCAGATGAATTGGCAGGAGCAATCATTTTTTTAGCTAGCGAAGCAAGTAGCTTTATTACAGGCCAAACAATTTTTGTAGACGGTGGGTGGACTGCCTGGTAACGCTATGTTGTTGCTTGAAATCTTGGGATAGAGATATCTGAATATTTTTGCCAAACGACTTGGACTGGCATACCTACACGCAGGGCATCATTTTCAATTCCTATAATATTTCCAGGTAAATGAGGGCCTTCTTGTAGCTCAACAACTACTAGGTTGTACGGCAAATCTTGCTCAAATGCAGGGTGATATAAACGATGCATAACTCCATATGTATAGATAACTCCGAGACCACTTGCCTCGTACCATTCAAAGTCTACAGACAAACAATTAGGACACACTTCTGAAGAAGGAACTCGACTCTCATTACAACTTTTACAGCGTATTAATAAAAGACGTCCCTCGGCACCAGCTTCCCAAAAAGGTTCAGCAAATCCAGACGGACTAGGAAGTGGTTTGTCTACAATTTCTTCTGTCATTTAAAACTCCACTTAATTACGATGAGGACTAAGAACTAGCGAAGCGTGATAATTGAGTACACCGCCATTACCAGTACATAAAACTAAATCGTTTTTCGGAACCTGCCGAATACCACCCTGCCCTCGTGCCTGGATAACAGCTTCACTCATTGGCGTCATCCCCCACATATAAAAAGAAGATAATTGCCCCCCACCTGTGTTCGTCGGCAATTCACCTCCAGGCCCCAATTTTCCATCTTCGACAAACGCACCTCCTTCGCCTTTTTTACAAAACCCGTAATCTTCAAGGGTCACAATGACCGTATAGGTATAGCAATCATAGAGTTCACATATATCAATTTCAGAAGGGCCAACACCTGCCATGGAAAAAACCGTCTCCGCTGCAATTTTTGCACCCGTCTCAGTTTCTGGTGATGAACCAGCGGAACGAGGATCTCCAGGATGCCCTTGTCCCATTCCCCAAATATAAACCGGTGGTTGTTGCATATCCTTTGCCTGCTCTGCCCCACTCACAACTACAGCAACTGCACCATTCGAGACAAGACAACAATCCAGTAAATGTAAAGGTTCAATAATCCAACGGGAATTATGGTAATCATCCAATGTTATCGGTTCCCGCATTTGTGCACGTGTGTTATTAACAGCCCAAGCACGTTCAGCAACTGCCACAGCGCCAAGTTGATCTTGAGTCGTACCGTAAAGTGACATATGGCGGCGCGCTGCAAGAGCATATCCCGTATTCGCACCAAAGTAACCTGCGGTTGAAAAGAGCCCGTTTACACCAGTGGGACGGATGCTTGTCCTTCCCGCAGATCCATAAGCTTGTCCCGTAGAAGTACCTTCCCGCAAAGGAGCATCTGCAAAAACACATACAACATTACTCGCCATCCCCGCATTGATAGCTAATGTTGCATATTGCACCATTTGAGCAGCAGTCGAACCAGCGGCATTCATATGATTTAACAATTTCAAATTTCTTAGGCCTAGAGCATTTTGTAAGGACAAGGAAACACCACCACCTTGGCTACCTGTAATACCTGCATTTATAAGAAGTCCATCAACCTCAGATTTCTTTAGACCAGAATCATCTAGTGCATATCGAACAGCATCAACAGCAAAGTCTGTGGAGGACTTTCCATATATACGACCCATCTCAGTAATACCGAGACCAGTAATAGCTGCTGCCCCACGTAAAGGGTGGCTCATTATTCAATCCCCTCTTTTCATTATTTCAACACACTAAGTCTAATAACGATAAGTCGCATAGTCTCGTGCCACAATTGTATTAGGAAGATTATTTGGACTTACGTCTGAATTTATGTGGGTCAGGATAAGATTATCTGTTCTTTCCATAACTTCGCGAAGCTTAGGCATATCATCAACCAAATTCATATGTGTAGGGATGTTCTCTGCACGAGAAGAGCATTCAGAAATTAGTAAACTATTGGCACGAGCCAAATCCAAGACACCATCACACAGGGCAGAATCACCGGTATACCCAAATCGCTCATTTCCTATAGAACAATGAAACCCTAGGTTCTGTGATAACCGTGCATCATGCTTTACTCCAACTGCTTCGAGCACTAAATCATCTGTTGTAAACATTTCACCTGGACGTATTTCCTGCCAAATGATCTCAAAGTCACAATCTTCAAAAAGTCCTGGATAAACAGTTGTACAAATTTCTTTCGCAAGACGCTCAGTCTCAACTGGCCCAACAATTCTTATTGGTTTTTTTCTCTCACGATATTTCCAATGTAACAAAAGAAATGGAAGACCAAGAAAATGATCTCCATGATGGTGACTTAGGACAATAGTTTCAACTTTATTCGGATCAAGGGCTACGTGATGTAATGACATCAAAACCTGGGGTGGTGTTTCAAATAAAATACGGTCATCTACAACAAATCCATTCCAGCAAAGACCTCCAGAAGCAAAGGCATTGCTCGTTCCAATAAATTTAATTTCCATCGAAAAATCCTTTCTCTTATTTAGTTAGTAGTTTCACAAGACCTTTGAAAGCCATCTAGCCTGCAACGGACAGGCGAGAGACAATCTTATTATGACAATACGAGTTGGGATCATTAATGTAACAGGATTCGCAGGCCTTGAGGCTGCGCGTCTTTTAAATGTGCACCCAGAAGCAGAACTGGTGGCAGTTACTGGTCGTTCACTCGCAGGGCAATACCTAGGTGAAGCTTTTCCTCACTTAAATGCAGTGTTTGGAAAAACCAAAATCACTGAAACTATCGATGTTGATTTAGATGTCGTTTTATCAGCACTACCCACAACAGAAAGTGCTGAACTTTGTGCTCCTTTTTTTAATGCGGGCACAAAAGTTATAGATATAGCTGCAGACTTCCGTATAAAAGATGCTGCGGAATATCAAACTTGGTTTGGAAAAGAACACCCTTATCCTGAAATACTGTCTGAAGCTGTATACGGACTTCCAGAGTTAAATGCAGAAAAGATAAAAACCGCTCAATTGATTGCAAACCCAGGCTGTTATCCTACCGCGGCAATTTTGGCACTTGCGCCAGCTGTCACGAATGGAATCATAAGTAACTCTATTATTGTTGATGCCAAGTCAGGAATTTCTGGTGCGGGACGCGGCACGGGAGGCGGATATAGTTACAGTGAAGTAAATGAGGATGTTTCTGCATATCGAATCGGAAAACACAATCATCAGCCAGAAATACGCCAAGAACTATCAGCGCTTACACAAGGGAATCTTTCAGATTTACACATCTCATTTGTTCCACATTTGGTACCTATGACACGTGGGATTCATGCAACTTGCTATGCTCCTTTAACGTCACCAATCACCCAGGAAGAGCTCAACGATCTCTATAATTCATTTTATGAAAAAGCACCCTTTACCCATACAACAAACACACCTCCTCATACAAAAACAACCCTTGGTAGCAACTTATGTCTAGTACATCCAGTACTAGACGAACGTAATGGCATGTTAATTGTTAGCTCAGTTCTAGATAATTTAGTGAAGGGAGCGGCAGGACAAGCAATTGAAAATTTGAACCTGTTATTCGATCTCCCCCAAACAAGTGGACTTCCAAACATATCGGTCTGGCCATGACACAAGAGCAAACAGGGATTGACCTTAATGGAACAGTCACTTCCCCAAAGGGGTTTAAGGCTGGAGGAAGCGCCTGCAACATTAAAGAGAGCGGTTCCTTAGATTTAGGAATCCTAACATCTGACAATATTTGTACTGCAGCTGGCGTTTTTACAACGAGTCAAATACGAGCAGCCGCTATTGAAATCGACGAAGAACTTCTGGAAAATGGGCAAGCTCAAACAATAATCGTCAATAGTGGTAACGCAAATGCCAGCACGGGTAAACGTGGTATTGGTGACGCCAGAAAATTAAGCGAACTAGCAGCAAAAAAATGTGGGACTACGCAACACAATTCACTGGTATCTAGCACGGGAATCATTGGTCATCACTTACCTATGGAGCTAATAGAAGAAGGCATTCAACACCTGGAACTCACCACACAGGGAGGTCACGATTTCGCACGTGCCATTATGACTACGGACATTGTCCCCAAAACTGGTTCTGTAAAATTCGGAGATTACACTATAGGTGGCTGTGCAAAAGGCTCAGGAATGATCCATCCCAACATGGCAACAATGCTTGCATACCTAACAACAGATGCACCAATTGAACAGAACATGCTGCAAACAACACTAGTTGATGCTGTTGAAAAGACTTTTAATCTTATCTCAGTCGATGGCGATACAAGTCCTAGCGATACAGTGATAATTTTAGCAAACGGAACAGATCAAACTAAAGTAATCAAAGAGGATTCCGAACTAGCCAAAGAATTTGCAGAAGCACTGACAACACTTTGTGAGCACCTTGCTAAAGCAATCGTTCGTGATGGTGAGGGGGCGACTAAATTAATTGAAATAGAAATCGAAAATGCAAAAACCATACCTGAAGCGAAGACTTTAATACGTGATCTAACAACTTCTTATCTTCTTAAAACTGCTGTCCACGGCAGTGATCCGAATTGGGGAAGAATTGTCAGTGTGATTGGTCGATCTAACATTGAAATTGTCGGCGATGCAGTAACCGTAGCCATATGTGACACACTTGTTTTTGAAAACGGAGAACCCAGTCCATATGATGAGAAAAGCGTTGCAAAAGCTATGGAAAGCGACACCATATCGATAAAGATATCGGTAGGAAGTGGCAACGCATACGCAAAGGGATGGGGTTGCGATCTTAGTGCCGAATACGTACGAATCAACGCAGACTATACAACATGAACGTAGAACCAAATAACAAACCGACAGTCATAAAAGTTGGCGGTAGCACGCTCGAAGATACTGGGACAACATTTCAAGATATTGCAACAAGGACCAAAAACGGCGAGCAAATTGTAGTTGTACATGGTGGTGGCCCGGAAGCAAGCCAATGGCTTAAAAAAATGGATATTGAAAGTCGCTTTGAAAATGGACTTCGTGTAACGGATGAAAAGGTGCTTCCCGTAGTTACAGCAGTGTACGCAGGACTTATAAACAAGAGATTGGTTGAGGCGCTAAATAATGAAGGGGTACAAGCGGTTGGATTATCTGGATTAGATGGAGAAATAATCACAAGCAACATCAACAACCAAGCACTCGGATACGTTGGAGAACCTAATCAAGTAAATCCAAAACTGCTTAGAACACTTTTTGAAAGTGGTTACACACCAGTCATTAGTCCAATTAGTTTTGCTATAACGAATGGCCAAAGGAAAACGGTGAATGTTAATGCCGATAGTATTGCTTCGATACTTGCAATAGCACTCGAGGCTAAAAAGCTTCTTTTCCTAACTGATACTGATGGGGTCTCTGATTCAAACCAAGAACGTATTCCGATAATTTCTGAAGATGCCTCTTTAGATCTGATTGCTAACGGAATAATAAGTGGGGGAATGATCCCGAAAGTACAAGCATGCCTCGCAGTAGTAAGGGAAGGCGTACAAGCACAAATTGTTGATGGTCAAAGAGCTGGTATACTCCTCAACCTTGCAGATCAAGGAACCCTTTTTAAATAGAATCTGAGCAACAAAGATAGTCTTTGCAGAAGAAAGCAACTAATCTAACAGGAATAAATTAGGCGGAGTTAGTATGTCCCAGTGGATAGAAGATGAAAAAAAATACCTGTTTCAAAATTACGGACGCCAACCAATTGTAATAACTCGTGGGGAAGGGTCTTTTGTATGGGACGAAAATGAAAAACAATATTTAGACTTTCTTGGTGGTCTTGCAGTGACATCGTTAGGCCACACACACCCCGCAGTTACGGCAGCAATCGATGAGCAGTCAAAAAAACTAGTTCATACTTCAAATCTTTACTACACAACTCCAATGATCACATTAGCAAAAAACCTTGTTCAACTATCAGGTTTAGACCGAGTCCTTTTCTGCAATTCCGGGGCAGAAGCAGTAGAAACTGCTATAAAACTAGCAAGACGATGGGGCCATGACTTAGGCAATGGCGCCTATGAAATAATTTCAGCAGAAGACGGTTTTCATGGACGGAGTTTAGGTGCATTAGCTGCAACTGGAACCGCACGTTACAGAGAACCTTTCGAACCTTTGCCCATAGGCTTCCACCACGTAGCTTGGGGAAACATTGAAGAAATCAAACAAAAGACTACCGCAGAAACTGTTGCGATACTGCTCGAACCAATTCAAGGAGAAGGAGGAGTAAATATGCCTCCTTCTGGATATTTGCAAGAAGTGCGCGACTGGTGCAATAAAAACAACTTACTCCTAATTATCGATGAAATACAAACAGGTATAGGAAGAACCGGAAAACTTTTTGCCCATGAATATGAAAATATTCAACCTGACATTATGTGTTTGGCTAAAGGTCTGGCAAGTGGCCTTCCTATCGGAGCGGTGCTCGCACGTGATGACATAGCCCTGCATCTAATTCCTGGAGATCACGGCACAACATTCGGGGGAAATCCAGTTGCTTGTGCTGCTGCCAATGCAGTTATTGAAACTCTTACTGAAGGAAATGTGCTTGAAGAAGTCCCTGTACTTTCAGAAGAAATGTTTAAACAACTAGAAAGTCTTGCTGATCGCAAATCAATAGTTAATGAGGTACGCGGTCGGGGTTTAATGATTGCGGTTGAGTTTGATAAAGACATTGCTGCCGACGTTGTGAATGAATGTCGAGAGTTAGGTCTTCTCCTCAATAATGTTAGACCTAATACAGTTCGCTTTTTGCCACCCTTAACTATAACTAAAGAGGAAATTCAACAAGCCTGCCAAATCCTCGAAAAGAGCATAGAGAAGGTCACGGTTTAATGGGCTACGGTTTTGTCATTATCTTGTTAGCTTCCACTTCTGTTACTGGAATTCTTATACGCCGATTGCGCGTAAACCGTGACACCCAACCTAATAAAATACCATCAGCGCTACAAATTTTTGGTGCAGTAGCATCTACTGCAAGTAGCCTAGCGCTGACTCCTTTTGCACTCGCAAAAGTACTTCCAGACACATTTTTGATTATTTTTATGATCATAATCCCCTTGATTTTGGTTACAACTTTTCTTTCCGGGAATATTTTGGAAGCACGAGAGTCGCATCGCACCTAAACTAGAGTCAGGGGATTGTAAAAGCCCCTTAACAATTAATCAGGCGGTTAGTTAAATGCCCAAACTAATTCTTGCATACAGTGGTGGTCTTGACACAACAACAGCAATTACCTGGCTCTCAGAAGAACGTGGTTATGAAGTTGTCGCGCTTAATATCAATGCAGGCATGAGCAAAGACCAAGATACCCTAGAGGAACGTGGTATTGCCGCAGGAGCTTCGAAGGTTTTAGTACACGATGCACGTGAGGATTTTCTTCGTTACTTCGCGTTTCCTGCACTCACAGCGGGAGCGATTTACCAAAGTACATACCCACTAGCCACAGCTTTGGCCAGACCACTTATGGCAAAACTTTTAGTAGAAACAGCTCACAACGAAAATGCTGTTGCAGTTGCTCATGGTTGCACTGGTAAAGGAAATGACCAGGTTCGCTTTGATATAGGGATCCAAACATTAGATCCAGAGCTAAGAATAGTCGCACCTACTAGAGAAGAATCAATGTCACGCGAAGCAGAAATTGATTATCTACAAAACAAGGGGATTAGCATTGAATGGGAACCAAAAGGTTCTTTTAGTATTGATGAAAATATTTGGGGGCGTAGTTGTGAGGCCGGTATCTTAGAAGACCCTTGGGTTGAGCCACCAGATGAGGCTTGGGAATGGACAAATTCCATCGATGCAACACCAACAGAACCAGAGGAAATTGAAATAACATTTGAGCAAGGATTTCCTACGAAAATCGGAGATATCAACCTAGATCCTGTAAGCCTAGTTGAACAATTAAATACGCTTGGAGGTAGATATGGGATAGGTAGAGCAGACCATGTCGAGGATCGGTTGATAGGGATAAAAAGTCGTGAACTTTATGAAGCTCCCGCGGCAGTCCTTTTACACACTGCCCATAAAGCTTTGGAATCTATAACTTTGTCCAGACGCCAGTTAAGAATGAAGCAATATATATCTGAGGAATATGCAGAGTTAATTTATGATGGCCACTGGTTCAGTAGACATCACCAAGATCTAGCCAGCTACGTTATCAGCACACAACGTAATGTCAGTGGTTCAGTGCGTTTGAAACTACATCGTGGAACCATAACAATCACAGGTAGAAAGTCAGATGAATCTCTTTATGATTATGGCTTAGCAACATACGACCGTAATGACACATTCGATCAATCTTCTTCGATAGGATTTATAGATATCTGGGGACTACAAACTCGTGTACAGGCAAAAAAACAATTATTAGAAAAGACTGACATATTGAAAATTGCCCACCCTCCTCAAGAAGGAGCAGACTAGTGGCAACCACTGGTACAGAATTCAATGTCTGAGCAAATGCATCGTGTTCCTGTTGAAGAAACCAATCAGTCCAGAAGAAGCGAAAATACCTCCCCGGAAATAGAAGAGGATTGCAAATGTCCCAGACTTGATCCTGATGAATGGAATGCAGTAGAAAGTGATTGGAATGATATACGCTTCTTACGTGGAGCAGCGCTAGCGCTATTTGGCGTACCTTTAAGGTTTGAAGCAACTCGCAATACACTGGTCAAAACAGCAAAACAGTTGAGCGGAAAATTACCGGAAGATGCAATGATTCTAATTGGGAGTGGACGCTTTCGACGAGAGATCTTAATTGAATTAGATAACCTTGAAACAATACCGGACAACAAGCGGATCTTTGCACCAGGAGGATTCTCATTTACAAAAATCTATGAAGCACCTTGGGGGCAAATGCGGAATCTGATGACAGAGTTTGAAACCCAAGCTACAGCACGCTACGGACGTAGACCTGATAAAACTTGGGTTTGGTACCTGACCTGCCAAATATGTACTACTGAACGAAATTTTGAGACATTGTTTGTAGCACACTATAAGAATGAAAAAACAGGATGAACGGTGGAAATTCTTTGAGCGAACGCTATCAACACGAGTCCATAGAGAAGAAGTGGCAAGAACGCTGGGAGAGCGATGCCCTCTTCCGCACAAGTTCTGATAATAAGAAAAAGTGGTACGCCTTAACAATGTTTCCGTACCCATCAGGTGATCTGCACACTGGGCACTGGTATGCAATGGCACCAAGTGACGTCTCTGCACGTTTGAAGAGGATGCAAGGACATAACGTACTTTTCCCTATCGGATTTGATTCGTTTGGTTTGCCTGCAGAAAACGCAGCAATTAAGCAAAATGTTGATCCGCGTACATGGACATACAACAATATTGAACGTATGCACGGCCAATTACGTGCAATGGGAGCGTCTTTTAATTGGGAACGGGAAATTATCACAAGCGATCCCGACTATTATCAATGGACTCAGTGGTGGTTTCTTCAACTCTTCAATCAAGACCTAGCATATCAAGCAGAAGCCGCAGCAAATTGGTGTCCTGGATGCCAAACTGTTCTGGCAAATGAGCAAGTACTCAATGGAAACTGTGAACGATGCGACAATGTAGTTTCTAAAAGATTTTTAAAACAATGGTTCTTCCGTATTACTAAATATGCAGAGGAATTGCTTGATTTTTCTAAAATGGACTGGCCCAAGCGAATTGAAACAATGCAAACAAATTGGATTGGCCGTTCAGAAGGCGCACGTATAAGTTTTGATATTGATATACAAAATGTATCTGAAAAAATTGAAGTCTTCACTACAAGACCAGATACGATCTACGGTGCTACTTATATGGTTCTCGCCCCAGAACACCCACTCGTTAAAACAATTACACAAAAAGCATATATCGAAGATGTTCAGGATTACGTCGAAGCAACCACACGAATCAGTGAAATTGATCGCCTCTCAACAGAACGTAAGAAAACCGGAGTTTTCACAGGCGCTTACGCAATTAATCCTGTCTCAAAAAAACGTGTACCAATTTGGATTGCAGACTATGTACTAAGTACATACGGAACTGGAGCAATCATGGCAGTACCAGCGCATGATGAACGCGATTTCGAGTTTGCACAAGCTTACAAACTCGAAGTAATTCCAGTGTTCGATCATGAAAAAATCGATGTCTCTGAACCACTAGAAGCAGCTTTCACCACTGGACGTCAAATGGTTAACTCGGAACACTTTAATGGTACTTTAGCTACAGAAGCAATCAAAAAAGTAACTACCTACCTGGAAGAACAACAACTTGGTGAAGAGTCTATAACTTATCGACTACGGGACTGGTTGATATCGCGACAAAGATACTGGGGAACACCAATTCCAATTATTCATTGTGAAACGTGTGGGATAGTTCCAGTACCAGAATCTGATCTACCAGTGCTTTTACCAGAAAATGTTGAGTTCACTACTGACGGGAAATCACCATTAGAACAACTTCAAGAATGGTGGCTAGTCGAATGTCCTAACTGTAAAAAACCAGCACGGCGAGAAACAGACACTATCGATACATTTGTATGTTCCAGTTGGTATCAAATGCGTTACATCGATCCACGAAACAAAACAGCACCATTTGCACAAGAATTTGCAAAAGAATGGCTGCCTGTTGACCAATATACAGGAGGTTCCGAACATGCCGTCATGCACCTTCTCTACACACGATTCTTCTGGAAAACAGCTCGAGATCTAGGCTTGGTAGACGCTGATGAACCAATGCTAAGGCTCTTCAATCAAGGAATTATTCTTGGGACTGATGGAAATCGAATGTCTAAGAGTCGAGGCAATGTAGTTGCACCTGATCAACAAGTTGAAAAATACGGAGCCGATGCATTTCGTTGCCAATTAATGTTTATAGGCCCTTGGGACCAAGGTGGCCCTTATGACCCTAAAGGAATGCCGGGAATCGTTCGTTGGTTAAATCGAGTCTGGAATGTCGCAAATCATTCTTACACTAATAAGTCTGAATCTACTGACCCCACAGAACAGAAAAACTTAGAACGTACAGTGCATCAAACCATTGCTGGAGTAACAGAAGATCTAGAGAGATTTCAGTTTAATACTGCGATCTCAAAATTAATGTCATTAACCTCAACTCTAGGAAAAGTGCAGGAAAACCCTTCTATAGACAACTCGACCTGGCACTGGGCAATCCAAACGTTATTACTTTTGATGGCACCACTCGCACCACATATAACAGAAGAACTTTGGGAGTTGCTCGGACAACCTTATAGCATTCATAAACAACCATGGCCAGACTATGATCCACAAATTGCGGCTGAGGAAATACTGCAAATAGTAATTCAGATAAATGGAAAAGTACGCGATAAAATCGAAGTTGCTGCAACGATAAATAAAGACGATGTTGAAAAACGTGCTCTACAACAAGACCGTATAAAAGAATTACTCCTTGACCAAACACCCAAGAAGATAATTTATGTCCCTGGCAAACTTATAAATATCGTTGTCTAAAACTAGCTCCTTAAACGATCAACGATATTCACCATCAGTATTAGAACTATGATGACAACAACAGGACTAAAATCAAAAGCACCCGTCCGTGGCATTAACCTTCTCACTGGATCTATAAGCGGATCACTTAAAAAACGGATAAATACCGCCACAGGATGACCAATAGAGATCGGCAACCAAGAAAGTATCGATCTAGCAATTACAGTAAACATGAGAGCATATAAAAAATATTTGAAGATGTCAGCAATAATAGGATTCATCGTAATTGGCTAAGCTCTTTAGAACGGTTATAGGCAGCAAGCACACAATTTTCTATTATCTCTCTCACATTAGAATTCTCCAGGACATTTATCCCTTCAGCAGTCGTACCGCCTTTTGAAGTAACCATAGCCCTTAGAGTAGCGGGATCATAATCACTTTCCCTAGCATAAGCAGCCGCACCATACAGTGTTTGAACAGAAATGTTTACAGCTTCTTCTAGAGGAAAACCGATTTTTTCAGCGGCAGAAATTAGTGATTCAAGAAAGAAAAAAACGAACGCAGGCCCACTCCCACTTACTGCTGTTGCCATATCCAAAACCTCTTCATCGTCCACACAATACTCTGCGCCAATTGCAGAAAGTAAAGAACTTACCAAATTACGCTGATTGTCAGAAACCGATCCTGCGACAGTCCATACACTCATACCTTCACCAATTGCAGCAGGTGTATTGGGCATCACCCGAATAACATTCTCTGTTTTAAATAAGTCCTGAAGTGTTTTAATTGTGACNCCTGCCATAATAGAAACAAGACATGTACGTTCACTCAGATCAGATTTAATTGCCTCTAGATCCTGAGGTTTTACTGCTAAAAAAGCCAACTCTGATGAAGCAAAGGCCTCTTGGAGATTGCTAGTAGTACGCACTTTATATTTTTTAGCCAGTTCCTCACAACGCTCAGGGCGGATATCACAAACAATAGTTTGCTCAACATCAAAAAGTCCTGACCTAATACCTGCAGAAAGAAAGACTTCTCCCATAACACCACCACCTATTAGCGAGACATTCATTCTATCTTTCTCCAAAATTCCAAACTCACAATTTTAGTTTCGGCGGATGTCGCAACTCCCAAAAAACACGACCTACCAGGACCAATCCTAATAAACCCAATGCTGCAAAACCCAAACCGGAATGTACAGTAAATAACCAGATGACCAGACCAATAAGTAAAACTATCCCACACAAAATAGCAAACGGAATAGCAAGAAGTTGAAACATCGCAACGATCACAGCTATGACCTCGCGAAAACCACCTTCATCCTCATCATCTGGTTGCCCATCGTCATAATAAAAACTCATGAGTTTTCAAAACTAAATAGCAATCCTATCCGCACTTTGAATACCCACAGTCACGACAAAGCAAGCAGCCTTCACCATAATAAAGGACAGAACCGCAATCAGGACAACCAACACCGCTAACAGTTAAATCCTTATGACCCGCAATAGACTCATCTACACCACTACTATCAACCACCTCATGAGGAGGAATGAGCATAGGTTGAATAACTGAATCCCCAGCACCAAATTTAAGATCTAGCCAACGAAAAACGTAATCCACAATGCTTGTCGCAATAGGAATATCCTGATTACCTGTCGGCCCGCTAGGTTCAAAACGGGTACCTTTTAACCTCTGTACCACATCATCGATAGGCACACTGTATTGCAAAGCATAAGAAGTAAGCATAGCTAAGGTATCCATAAGACCACTTACTGTAGAACCCTGCTTACTGACATTAATAAACAGCTCACCAGGCGTTCCATCATCAAAAAGTCCCACCGTCATATAACCCTCTTGTTCCCCCACACGGAACTTATGCGTTATAGATTGACGTTCATCAGGCAGTCGGCGTCTAATCGGACGAACTTTTCCATTAACAAGCGCTTCAACCGCAGCAACTGCATCTTCACCTTCGCTAGCATCATCATCTGACGTATGTTTTAGAACCTGCATATCACGGGAACCATCACGGTAAATTGTGACGCCTTTGCATCCTGACTCATACGCAAGCGTATAAGCTTCCCGAACATCATCTACACTTGCCGAATTAGGAAAGTTTATTGTCTTCGAAACAGCATTATCCGTAAATTCCTGGAAGGCAGCTTGCATACGTATATGCCATAAAGGTTCTATATCATGCGCAGTGACGAAAACATCCTTAACCCACGCAGGTACATCTTCACGTTCTGATAAATGACCACCAGCAGCCAAGAAAGAAATTAGGTCCTCACTATAAAAACCTTCTTCACGAGCAATATCTTCAAAGTAGTCATTTACCTCATTTAAATCTGTGCGCTTAGTTGGATCATCCTTGTCTAAATAATGCGAACGCACGAATGCGAGAGCAAAAGCCGGTTCTATACCTCCTGAACAATTCGCAATAATGCTTAACGTTCCCGTCGGAGCAATTGTAGTCCTAGTAGAATTCCGCATGGGACGAGGGCCCTCACTTCCATTAGGGCCATAAATAGAACGATCCCAGTCCGGAAAACTGCCTCGCACTGCTGACAACTGTTCTGACGCAATATCAGCTTCTTTTTGTATAAACTCCATCACGTCTTTAGCAAGAATGATTGCCTCTTCTGAAGCATAGGAAACACGCATATCAAAAAGCATATCCGCCCAGCCCATTACCCCGAGACCAATACGCCTTATCGCATTTGAAGTCTCATCTATTTCTGGGATTGGATAGTGATTCATTTCAATTACATTGTCGAGAAGATGCACGCATTGATGAACCGCGATAGCTAAGCGATCATAATCAACAGAACGTTTTCCCGGATCGCCATGAAGAAAACGCGCAAGGTTAATGGAACCAAGGTTACAGGAATCATACGGGTATAGAGGTTGTTCTCCGCATGGGTTTGTAGATTCAACTGGGCCACGATCGGGAACAGGATTCGCCCGGGAATCATTTATTCGATCAATAAAAATAACCCCTGGATCACCATTTTCCCAAGCGTTCTCCACGAGTGCGGTCCAAACAGAAGATGCTTGATTAGTACCAACAATTTCGTTGGTATTAGGATTGACTAAACTATAGTCACTATCACTTTCAAGGGCTCCCATAAAATCATCAGTGACAGCAGCACTAATATTAAAATTGGTAAGCGTAGACATATCAGATTTCATCGAAATAAAACCGTCAATCTCAGGATGGTCAACGCGAAGAATACCCATGTTGGCACCACGTCGGGTCCCCCCCTGCTTTATGGCCTCAGTAGCCGCATCAAAAACCTTCATGAAAGAAACGGGTCCACTAGCAACACCCATCGTACTTTGTACACGATCAGAGGCTGGTCGAAGACGTGAAAAGGCAAAACCTGTTCCTCCACCGGACTTATGAATTACTGCAGTATGTCTAACAGCAGTAAAAATACCATCGATCGAATCGGGGACAGGTAAAACAAAACAAGCAGAAAGTTGTTGCAAATCACGACCTGCATTTACAAGAGTTGGCGAATTAGGAAGAAAATCTAATGATGAAATAAGCCTATAGAACATCTCCTCAACCGAAGACTGTTCTTTTTCAGAGGCACCAAAATGTTTTTCAGCTTCTGCTAAATTACGCGCAACGCGACGAAAACATTCCTGCGCAGTTTCAACAGGATCGCCACTACTACTACGAGCAACAATACGGCGTTCCATAACAACCTCGGCATTTTCAGCGAGCGGAGTGGGGTTAAAATCATCACCAGCAGTGACATCAGACTTTGAAGTAGTAACCATTTTTTTAAAGTTTCCTTTCTTTATTTTTATAAGTAGAACGTTTGTTCTTAATTTAATCGCTTAGCAAACTCCTTGCAATTAGAATCTACACAGCAGGTGTAACAGGTTCTTGTTTATCACTAACTTGTTCAGATTCAGAAATATTTCCTTCACCTGGAAAAGCTAACTGTAAAGTACGTGCTTCAAAACCAGCGGCATTACCATCATCAAGTGCTTGTATAGCATTTTTCAGTGATTCCACATCCGCAAATGAATGATAAACCGATGTAAATCGTATATACGCAATATGATCCAGCTTTCGTAATTCTTCGATAGCGAGTTCCCCAATGTCAGATGAAGTAATATCACTAATCCCAGAGTCATATATTTGAGTCTCGATACTATCTACGATATTTTCCAACTGACTAACAGAAACGCTACATTTCACAGCTGCTTTAGCCAATCCTGCAAGTAATTTTTCCTTTTGAAACTCCTCACTTCTACCATCCTTTTTCAAAACCTTCAAACTAGCTCGTAACACTGTCTCCATCGTAGAAAACCTCTCACCACAAAGAGAACACTCACGTCTTCGCCGAATACCAACATCAGTAGCACGGCTATCAGTTACACGAGAAGAATCTGCCTGACAAGCGGGACAAAGCACAAAAGCTCCTAAATATTAGGGAAAATAAACATTTTACCGGATATTATAGGAGTTTAAACTATATATAGTAGCTTTTCAATCTAAAAACCCCCATATATGGGGGTTTCTAGGATTATTATTATGTCTTCTAGTTCTTACTTTCCAGCAATCTTTCGGCCAATCCATCTTATTGGATCATAGCTAGAATCGATAACACGTTCTTTTAAGGGAATAATGGCATTATCGGTTATATGAATATCCTCAGGGCAAGCCTCTGTACAACATTTTGTAATATTGCAATACCCAACACCTGCATCATTCTTAACAAGATCAATTCGGTCTTCCTGATCCAATGGATGCATATCAAGCTCTGCTAGCCGCACGAAAAAGCGCGGTCCAAAGAAGTTTTCTTTATTCTCCGGATGATCTCGAATAACGTGACAAACATCTGAACATAGAAAACACTCTATACATTTCCTAAATTCCTGACCTCTCTCAACATCCTCCTGATGCATACGGAAATCACCGTCTTCACTCGGTTCACCTAATTTAACAGCCGGAATTTTTTCAGCCGTTTCATAATTGAAACCAACATCAGTCACCAGGTCACGAATTAGCGGCCACGTCTTCATCGGAGCAACTGTAATTTTTTCAGCAGGATCAAATAAATTCATACGAGTCATACACATTAATCGTGGCTTACCATTAATCTCAGCACTACAGGAACCACACTTTCCAGCCTTACAATTCCACCTCACAGCAAGATCTGGTGCCTCCGTAGCCTGAATACGATGAATTACATCCAAGACCACCTGACCTTCTTCAACATCAACAATATAATCCGTCCATTGACTCTCAGCTTCAGCTTCACCTCGCTGCACCGCTATTGTAAATTCAGGCATTACTTCCCTCCTCAAAAAGCTCTTTCAACTCTTCTGGCATTTGCGGAAGAGGCGTTGTACTTACCTCCATACCACCATTATCACCTTGTTTTATGCAGATATTCTGAACTGCCCACTCATCACTTGGATCAGGATAATCATCTCTAGTATGACCACCTCGACTTTCTTTCCTCATGTGTGCAGCACGTGCTATAGCTTCAGAAACTGTAAGTAATGATTCAAGATCCATAGCAAGATGCCAGCCCGGATTATATTGCTGATGGCCAGAAACCATAACATCCTTTGAGCGATTTTTTAGATCTTGGAGCCTGTTAACTGCTTCGTCCAGCTCTACTTCCGTTCGTATAATTCCGACATTTTTTTGCATCATATCCTGAAGATCACTATGCACTTCATAAGGACCTTCCCCACTACGCCCAAAAGGTTCACGCATGCCAGCAACTACCTCTTCAACTTGACTTTCATCGACTTCAGGAACAGCAGACTGCGCAGCCGCATCTTCTGCCGCACCTAAACCAGCCCGTCTCCCAAACACTAAAAGGTCTGATAGAGAATTGCCGCCTAACCGATTTGCTCCATGCATACCGCCAGCACACTCTCCCGCAGCAAAAAGGCCAGGAACTGTTGTAGCTGCAGTATCAGCCTCCACCCGAATACCACCCATAATGTAGTGCATGGTTGGACCGACCTCCATTGCTTGAGCAGTAATATCAACGTCTGCTAGCTGCTTAAACTGATGATACATGCTAGGCAAACGTCGTCGAATATAGTCTGCGCTACGCCTACTAGAAATATCTAAAAAAGCACCGCCGTGAGGAGTCCCTCTCCCTGCCTTAACTTCTGCATTTATAGCTCTCGCAACCTCATCACGTGGTAATAAATCAGGAGTACGTCGGTTCTTTACCTTATCGTCATACCAACCATCAGCTTCATCAATCGTGTCAGCTGTCTCCGCTGCAAAAAAATCAGGAATATAATTGAACATAAATCGTTCACCATCACTATTCCTCAAAGTACCTCCATCTCCACGAACACCTTCAGTCACAAGAATTCCCCTCACACTAGGAGGCCAAACCATCCCTGTCGGATGAAATTGCACACACTCCATATCTATTAGCTCAGCGCCTGCCCAATACGCAAGCGAATGACCATCACCAGTGTATTCCCAAGAATTTGAAGTAACAGAAAAAGCCTTTCCTACACCACCTGTAGCTAAGACAACCGACTTAGCAGCAAATACAATTGTGTTTCCACTTTCTCGCCAATATCCCATGGCACCTGTTACTCGATCCCCAGATTTGAGCAATTGTGTAATAGTGCATTCCATATAAACATCTATACCTTTATGCACAGCATTCTGCTGCAAGGTTCTGATCATCTCTAATCCAGTTCTGTCACCAACATGAGCTAATCTTGCATAACGATGCCCGCCAAAATCACGCTGTAAAATCTTCCCATCCGAAGTTCGATCAAACAATGCACCCCAAGACTCAAGCTCACGAACTCGATCCGGTGCCTCCTGGGCATGCAATTGAGCCATTCTCCAATTGTTAAGCATCTTCCCGCCCCGCATAGTGTCTCGGAAATGGACCTGCCAATTGTCTTGAGGCCAGACATTCCCAAGAGAAGCGGCAATTCCACCCTCGGCCATAACTGTATGTGCTTTTCCAAGTAGAGATTTACAAATTAAAGCTGTTCGTGCACCTTGTGCTGAGGCTTCAATAGCAGCACGTAAACCAGCACCACCCGCACCAATGACAATGACATCGTATTCATGACGTTCAAAATTAACCATAAGCCAGACTCATACTCCTATAGTTACCTTGCAGGATCCTACCGGCGCCGTACGACACAGGCAAAATTCCCAGTATTCGGAATCTTATTGGCGGCTGAGATATCACTAACGCGCAATTGTTGCCTCTACAAGACGCTTCAACGCACCTAAATGCACACCCGTACCAATCATTAACATATTCGGGGCAGGATTTGACTGATCCATATAAATTTTCATGGCAGTTTGATCAATACAAGCACCCTTTAAAAAATTGACTGCTTTCCAAAAATTAAGACGATCACGATCAAGTTTGACGCCTACCTTATCGTCGATATAGGCAACCCACTCATCTTCTGACATTGATGCACTCCCACGCATGGAAATTAAATACGCCCAATCGTCTACCGGATCGCCTATGCTCGTAAATTCAAAATCAACAAGAGCAGCAACCTTGCCGTCTTTTTCCATATAATTACCGGGACCCGGATCACCATGAACAACAGTAAGCTTCTCAGTTTCCGGAGCATTTCTCCTTAGCCACTCAGTTGCAGCTTCAAGCAGTGGAGAAGGTTCACCAACCAAGCCCCCTTTGTATATCTGATACCATCGTTCAACTGTTTGTAATGCAGCTCCACGCGAACCCTCAGGTACTTGAAGATAAGAATCCATCTCACACTCGTGCCAATCCAATTGATGCAAACGGTGCAAAATTGGAACGTAATCATCTAGTCCTTCGGGTGTCGAAATACCAGACGCATCAATATATTCCATCACAAAAAACGGCTGTCCCAAAATATCGCTTTGCGTGTAGTAATCGAGGATCTTAGCAACAGGAAATCCTGCCTTATTCAAGGCACGCATAGTAGCGACTTCATCCTTGCTATCAGTGCCTAATAAACCCCATTGCTCTGCACGCACAACAACGCGTTTTGTTAACTTGGTACCGTCAACTCCATGTTCAATGTCAACACGATACATGGCACGAGATTGCCCCATTGCAATCCGATCAACGCCAACAATATTTACTGGACCTAAACCTAAAGACGTACTGAGGTGTTCTTCTAAGCCCTGTCTTTCATTATCTGAAAACATCAAAAAGCTCCGTCAATCTTTTTCTTCAAAAGTAACGGATTTTTTTGAAGCCGCACTTCCAAATATCTTTTTCGTCGCACGTGAAGCACCCCAACCTTCCATAAACGGTGATGTAGCAGCAAGTTCAACCTCCAATTGAGCCATTAATACTGGTTGTAAGACCTGACTGACTTCATCTGCAACTGGTCCAGGATTAGCCTGTGCATAAACAAGGGCTTTGGTTGCAGTTTCATAGGGTGAACTATCTTCCGAGAATTTCAAATCAGGGATGTCATCCAAAGTTGACTGAATTGATTTAAGGGCATCGGACAACTCTTCAGAAAACTGAGTACCTCGATCGTTCTTCATAAGCTCATTTGCATAAGACAAAGAAGCGGTCATTAAAGCACCACAAAAAACTCCCCATTCACTTTCAAGCTCAGGAAGAATCACTGTGCGCATAGTTTCCACGCAATTTTCTAAAATTGTCTCAATATCAGGATGTACAGGTAATGTCATATTTCCTCACGCACCAGTTATAGCACCGCGCTGCCTACGGGGCATCGCTTGTCTACGAGCAAAATGTTCTTGCCAATCATCACAGATACCCTGCGAACCATGCCAATAATCCACTTCAAGGCACACTTTACCGTCTTTAAACTCAAGTCGTGACATTCCTTCACCACATGACCATTTACCAGCATTTTCTGACGCATCGTCAGGAATCCTACCATATGCCATCCACAACACCACGACACCATTTTCACTAGAATATAAGTCTTCTACAGGTACACGTAATCGTCCTGCAAAATCACCCCAGAAATCTATCACTGCCTGATGACCTCTCATAGCTTCAGGGTGACCAACAACGTCACGCATAACGACATCCTCAGTCATAAATTGAAGAGGGGAATCAGGATGGTCGCCACCCCAACCCTCGGTAAAAAGACGACGTGCAATTTCAAGTTCTTCTGATGTGGCCATATGCAACTCCAACTAGGGAATCCTACCATACAAAAATGGTCACTTGCCGTCACTTATCATCCTCCCCTAGGATTCATACATGGATAATGAAACGGCACAAAGCTACTACAACCATTTGTTAACTCTAGCGATTAGACAAGATCAATCATTTGGAACACTAGCAAGCGCTTTTTTACGGGATAACAATCTGCAAGAATTAGGCTTTCGAACCGATGAAGAATTCAACCTACTACTTGCCGCATCACAAGCTTTCGGACCAGAACCAAGAAGATATGGAACAAAACTTGAATTTTTAGAACGTGCTTTGAAATTAGCTGAATCACTTGAATCACTCCCCGTACAAATACCACAACAAATTCAACAAGAAATTCAAAAAACAAAAAAAGACCTCGACAATTACCATGAAGCTGTCCATGTAATAAGAAATTCTGAAGAGGAACGGGCAAAAATTTTTATCGAATGTGATGAACCAGACTATTTCTTAGATAAAGCACAAAAAAAAGCCAACTCTTTCTACCAAGAACTCCACAATCTAAGTCCAGAAGCAAAACGCGCACAAAGTTATACGGGACCACCTCAACAATTTGCACCAGACAATACAGAAATTCACAAGGAATTTGCCGGGGCCTGTGGACCATTTATGAATGCACTAACTAACGCCTTCCATGTGTTACTTCCGTTCGATATAAAGATCAGTCGAAAACCAGATAACCCACTAGAAACAGGTGTGCGTATTTTTTATGGCAAAGAGGGNTATTCGTTCCCTTTACGTTACGAAATGGGAAAATTATGTAGCAACATTGACGGAGAAGTAGTCGAGGTTGATACCACCGATCCAAATCTTCGGTTCCTGTCTATGAGCCAGGTGCGAACATCAGATTTTAATATAGAACTTCCAGCACAACAAAATATTCCTAAAGGACTTAGTTACCCTCTTACCGTCATGCAACATGCAGGAAGCCTTGGTCCTTATGTACAAATAAGTACAAATCTCAAAGCATGGTTTGATGCATCACAAGTTTCACTTCTACTTGAACCTGCACCAGAACTTTCCAAACTAGGTATCGAGGGAGCAAGCGGATTATTAACCCGAACATATGGCCTTGGTACAACAGACTCTTACTCCACACCAAAACCTGAACCATGGAAAGACGGTCTCAGCTTTAATTATTTAAATCTTTTCTTAAACTTGGCAAATGATACTGAAGAAGCGACCATCCCATATAACACACCGATATGCAGTGTGTATCCTGTTCTAGCACGATCATCGAGTTTATTCAGTAAATCACCTAGTGCGAGAACCATCACCCAGACACCACCACCACAACAACAACCAAATCAATCACGTGCCGAAAGACGCCGCGCACAACGACAACGCCAGTAATCAAAAGCTAGGTATATCTAGGAACCCCGTAGTCTTGGATCCAAGGCATCTCGTAGTGCATCGCCAAGCAAATTAAACGCAAGCACTGTTATTGTGAGTGCACCACCACCTACAAGACTCAGTATTGGTTTCGAATCAAAGAATTGCCGTCCTACATTCACCATGGTTCCCCATGAAGGCCCAGGAGAACCAAGATTCAAGAATGCAAGCCCGGCTTCAGCCAAAATCGAAGAGCCTATCGTAACGGAAAAGATAACGATAACCGGAGCTGCCACATTCGGGGCAATATGCCGAAACAAAATACGACCGGAACTAGCACCTATAACTCGAGATGCCTCTATATACACATCATTTCGTACAGCAAGCGTTGCTCCTCTAACGACTCGCGAAACTCCAAAGGCTCCTAGGACAGACAGTGCAAGTAATACTCTTAATATTGTAGTTTCTCCAGTCTGAACCATTAACAATAAGAACAGGAATCCAGGTATTGCAATCATTGCATCAACGATACGCTGAATCACCAAGTCAAACCTTCCTCCAAAGTACGCCGAAACAATTCCTAAAACCGCCCCCAATATTGTGGAAATAGAGGCTGCACCAAAGCCAAAAATTAGAGAACGCTGAGCACCATAAAGAACACGTGTCAAAAGGTCACGAGCTAAATCATCAGTACCAAGTAGGTGCGAACCGGTCGGATTTGAAAGGCGTAATGAGGTAAACGGCGACATCTCCTCTTCTTTCAAACTATCAGGGTCGTAATTAGGATTCTCACTCTGGAAACTTTCATCTTTGTCATACGGCGTAACGTACGGCCCTATAACTCCAAGACCAATAATGATTACAACTAAAACAAGAGCAACTCCGCCAACTTTTCGTCGACGCATAAAATCCCAGACGCCAAGTAACGTCCGCGTCAAAAATGACCGTTCCGATGGCCTCTCACCCCAAGAAGTTACAATTGTTGCGTCATTGCTCATTGCTCAACACTCGAGACAGTGACTCTTGGGTCAATAAGAAAGTAACTGAGATCTACCGCTAGATTTACAAAAACGACAGCTCCTACAAACAATAGGGTCATAAACTGAGCAACGTGTACATCTCGCATCAAAATGGCACGGAAGAGTTGTTGACCCATTCCTCGTATATTGAACATGGTTTCTAAAATAATATTTCCAGCAACTAGAGCAGCTATTATGAAACCAATAATTGTAACCACAGGAATTAAAGCATTTCGTAAAACATGACGAGCCATCACAGCGCGTTCACGCAACCCCTTAGCATGTGCCGTACGAACATAGTCCTGTCTTAAAACTTCCAAAAGACCTGAACGGATAAACCTCATCAAAATGGCACCAGTCGCGAGCCCACCAGCTAGCGCAGGAACGATAAATAACTGAAAACTCTCCCAGGGGTCCTGCCAAATACCGGGACTTTTCACAATATTAATTTCTAAAATATCGAACTTTACCGCCCAGCCAGATAGCAATGCTGCTGTCCAAAAAGAGGGTGCTGCTAAAAAGAAAATAGCAAAAACACGTAAAGAACCATCCATAAAAGTATTTGGCCGCATGGCAGACAAAATGCCTACAGGAACGGCTAACAATAATGCAATAATTATTGACATCAGCCCTAGTTGCAGCGTGTATGGCAATGCCTCCAGAGTTTCTGTTACCGCAGGACGTGATGTTCGAAATGATGTCCCATGATCACCAGTAAAAAAATTTTTCCAGTAAAGACCATATTGGTGGGGAATAGATTTATCTATTCCTAAACGCTCACGTGCAGCCTGAAGCGAACGTTCAACATTCGCGCTATTACTCTGGTTACTCTCCCTTTCAGTCGCCTGCCCTTGCGCTTCTGTAGTAGCAACATCTGACTTCCCACGAGCAGTAGCACCAGAAAGAAACTGATTCGCTACCTGCTGAGCAGCAAAATCACCAGGCAGAACGCGTAATGCAAAAAAAACAAACGTAGTCACGATCCAAATAACGAAAACAGCGCCAATAAGTCGTCTTATTAGATATTGGGTCATGCTACTTCATCCACTTCCCCTCATGGTATGAAACCGCTGCAGTAAGGACTCCCGAAAGAGTCCCTACTGAAAAGTCTAAATACAGACTTACTTAGGCAGGCATAGATTTGCCAGCAAAGCTCGGATCATTCTGATCAATCCAGCATTCCTGACTAATCAAGGTACCCAGCTGGATAAACTGCGGACCTCTTCGGTGTAGGTACGGATGATGCAAGTCCATCGCAACACCACCAACCATTTGAACATGGCCAGAACCAGCATCAGTAAGCTGGAATCGTTGAGCGTCCTGCATAATCTGCTGAGCCTCTTCAACATCGAAGGTCCCAAACATCTTCGAAATGTAACCTTCCATCTCATCAGTGTGATAACCATAGAAGTTGAGGAATCCACGAGGACCACTCGAATATACCGAAGCATAGCGAGTACGTGGATCAGGGCTTACCCACTGATCCCAACCACCAAGATAACCAACAGGATTTTGTCCTGAAACGTTATATTCAAGCAGCGTTGATACCGGAATAGCCTCTACAGACCACTTCTCACTATCAAGGGCACTATTCATCATAGCTGGGAACCATTCCTTGATAGACTGATCTGCCAAGTCAACAATAATCATTGCATAGGTCTCATCAGGAAGGTCTTCACCTCCGCCAGCTTCCCAAAGCTTTCTAGCTTCAGCAATATCTTCATCACGACCTGCTTGGCCTTGGAAGACCTTATACCCAGGTGCTTGAATTAATTCTTGCTGTGGCAAGGACCAACCCTTGAATGGCCAGTTAACTCCTGGATTTGGCTTAGCCAAACCTTGGAAGACTGTGTTAGAAACATGCGCCCTATCAACTGCAAGGAACATCGCCTGAGCCAGAGAAGGAATAGCGAACGCCGCATTAACGACTGGGTTATATGCGAATTCCAGATTGTTGTTCGGATTTCCAATATCTTGGCGAATAACATCAGGATTGGCTTCCTGGACAGCTTCAATAATATCCTTTTGACGAAGCGAAAGTTCGTCAATTTGTTTCTGCTCAAAAGCTAATCGCAGCGCATTAGGATCATTACCAATATTAGTAATGTAATAATCATCGACCATACCTGGTATGGTTCCGTCTTTGCGCAAGTGATAGTCATCATTTCTAGATGCATGAGCCTGAGTGTTTGGATCGAAGGCATCAAAGACGAACGCCCCAGTTCCAACAATATGATCTGGGTTAAACGCACCGAAGTTAGCTTCATCCTCAAGGGTGACTGCAACTTCTGGATGCATAATACCGTTGAATTCTTCTGCAGCCATATCACTCAACCAGGTAACTGCAGGCTCCTTCATTTTTACCGTGAAATGAGTGGCATCCACATAATCAACCGTATCTATAGCACTATAGATTTGACCACTACGATAGAAGTTTGGAGCTGCTTCACCACTAGCGAGCTCACCAGCTGTCTGGCGCTCAATATTCCACTTAACATCATCCATCGTAAGCGCAGCCCCATTAGCAGGAGCTTTATTGTGCCACTTCACATCGTCTCGAATAGTAAAGTTGTAAGTAAGTTCATCAACTTGCTCTGGCAAACCTGTAGCGATCTCCCCGGCAATAGCGAAACTCTCAACATCCGTAAACTTAATAAGGTTGTTATACGCATTCCCTACTGTGTAAGCGATACTTCTGTAGAGCTCGCGGTGTAGGTCCAATGTAGTTCCAGACATACTGCTCTGCTGGCTATAGAACGAACCATCAGTCGCACCACCTGGAGCTTCCGTTGCCGCAGCTGTTGCTGCAGATGTTGCTGCAGATGTTGCTGCAGATGTTGCCGCAGCTGTTGCCGCAGATCCCGATGAATCGTCATCACCACAACCAGCAAGTATTGCTGCTGTTCCTGCAGCTGCAACACCTGTTCCTGCTAGAAAGCGACGTCGGCTATATCCATTACTCTTTAATCGTGTCCAATAATTTTCACGCATAACAACGCTCCTCAAACCATAAAGTTTTGGGATAGTAGTCACGTTAAAGAAGAAAAGTCAATACATTTTTTTCTTTTAATAAGCAACTTAACTCGCTATATCGTTTTATGGCCAAGATGCCCATGTATCTGGTTTTGATACCACACCTTGAAGGACATGCTCTGGCGCTGTCTCTAACAGGGCTAACGCTTCAGCTTGGCTAATACAAGTTTCTGCTAGATTCTTTAAGCCAATATTTCGTTTTTGCCAATCAACTCTCTTTTCCTGTGGCTCTAAGAAACGTGCAGGAATACCTTGCCCAAGTAACAATGCATCGTAAGCAAAATCCCCAAAAACTGCCTCTGTCTTATAAAAGAGAGATTGCCTATAGGTAAGCGGCGCTCGCTCTTGAAATAATTCAACTCTCTCTCTCGCATCACCGATATCCGTTTCAGCACGACAATATTCCCAAAAGGGTGTATCCAGTTTGCGATTGAATGCATAGTGGATGGCAAGAAACCAACGAACATCTTCCCAATGATCGTTAAGAGTTCGATTAATAGTCTTTGCGATAGCTTTTTCTGATTTTTTTCGTGGAAAATTAAGGATTAAAGAATTTATTTCAAGAATTATCATGTGTAACCCTGTAGATTCCAGCGGCTCAACAAAACCATACGAATTGCCTATAGCGACAACATTACCTTTCCAAAATGATTCCCTTCGGCCAGTGGAAAATTTAATTACTCGATGATCTCCCATTCCAGGATTCTTTAGCCGCATTTCTTCTGCCGCTTCTTCATCAGTTATAAAATTAGAGGAAAACACATAACCTCGATGATCATCTTCTCTGGATGGTGTATTCCAACACCATCCAGAATTCATAGTCTCAGCTGTTGTGTATGGCTTTATGGAGCCCCCGTGTGGAACGTTTGCAACGACAGCCCGATCACAAAAAAGACTGCTGTCGAACGAAACAAAGGGTGACTTTAAGGTTTCTCCAATAATACTGGAACGAAACCCGGTGCAATCCACATATAAATCATATTTTCGCTCCACCCCATCCTCTGTCACTAAATAAGCGAGACCATCATCAAGGTCCTCATGAGGAACAAATTGCACAACATTTTGTTCAATAACGTTTATGCCATCATTTTTAGCTTCTTCCTGAAGATAACCAACAAATTTCGCATTATCTAAGTGGTATGCAAAAGCTATATTTTCAAGTAAAGAATTCATCGCACCCTTTTGATCCCGTACTATCGGTACTTTTTCATTCGTAATCATCATGGAACCCAATGAGTAATCATTAAAATCACCGCCATGATATTGAGAATCTAAAATATGGCCAGGATGGAATGCGTATGTAAAAAAGGAATCTCCCGGTGCTCCCCACTCAAACTTCACTCCAAATTTTAACGTTGGTTGAACACGCTTAAAAAAATCATGGATATTTCTATCTAAGTAATTGTGGAGAAACTTCACCATGATGGGAGTTGTCCCTTCACCAACACCAATTATCGGAATTGTTGGTGATTCAATAAGTGAAATTTGCAACTCCGGCAATTTTTTCTTTAATGCAAGTGCGGTCAGATAACCTGCAGTACCACCTCCAACAATTCCGACAGTCTTGTACGCATCAGAATTACCCGATCCCCTTGTTCGATTACTTGCACTAGAAACCATGCGACTATCGTGCCATGCTAAAAGCGAGCCGGCTAGAGCCATAGAGTGCTAAACTGGTCCGTCAGAAGGAGACTAGGATGAGGGATTTAAAAGACAAGGTAGCAGTTATAACTGGTGGTGGGGGCGGAATAGGTCGTGCACTTGCTCTCGCATTTGCAGCCGAGGGAATGCACATTGCCCTTGCTGATGTTGAAGAAGAACCTTTAGCCGCAGTCGCAAGTGAAGTTGAACAAATGGGCGTACGATGCTCAACTTCCGTAATAGATGTAACCGATCTGACATCTATGCAAACATTCGCCAACAAGGTAGTTGAAGAGCTCGGTGGAGCCCATGTTATTTGCAATAACGCCGGCGTAGTGACAATGCGTAAAGCACAGGATATGAGTCCTTCGGACTGGGACTGGGTTGTAGGGGTCAATCTGTATGGCGTTATTAATGGAATCCAAGCATTCCTTCCTAAAATGGTTGAGCAGGCTGAAGGAGGGCATATAGTTAATACCGCATCAATTGCGGGGCTAGTACCTGAAGCAACACCAGGCATTCTTTCTTATACTGCATCCAAATATGGTGTTACTGGCTTAACTGAATCTATGAGATTAGATCTTGAACAGTACGACATCGGCTGCACTGTAGTTTGTCCCGGTGGTGTAGCAACAAGAATTGTTGAGGCAGGTCGAAACAGACCGGAAGAGTATGGCGGGCCAGAACAACCAAATCTTGATGTAATGGGCTCAGGAAAGTCCGTACCTCAGGAGATGATTACACCAGAAATCCTCGCCCAGATGATCCTCCGCGCAATTCATGAAAATGAGCTTTACGTTCTAAGCCATCCGGAAACACAACCTGCAGTAGAAGAGCGCTTCAAAGAACTCCTCGCAGCATTTGATAAAATTCCAGACGCATAACTGTTGCTTAGGTTTCACCTTTTTTGGCGACGACAGCAAACAGTGGATCCGAACGACCAGGAGCAGGACTAAGATCGTGAAACTGAGCCTCACCAAATACGCCAGTTAAGCGAAAATAAGCTCGTAGCAGATCTGCTCTTTGCAAGTCAGAAAGTACTTGCCAAATTGCTACCGCCTTGGTTGGGAACATACGATTTGAAAAGGTTACGGCAAACGGACTTCCAGGCTTTAGGACTCGACCCACATCTGCGAAAATCTCAACCGGTTTTATCAAATACTGAACAGAAACTGAAACTATTGCTCCATTAAACGTTTGATCAGCATAGGGGAGAACAAAGTCAGAATTAAGATCGTGTACATCCCAAGAAGTTAAAACTGGATTTTTTGATAATTCAGTCTCGTTCAGTCCTAATCCGGTTACTTCTGAATACAAAACATCCGCAGATTCAGGAAGATGAGATACCCATGAAGACATCAAGTCTAAAATATGGCCTTTTTCAGGCAATTGCGATTTATAAAAGTTACGTAATGCGCCAATTGCGGCGTCATCAATATGGTTTACAAGACGCGCTTGTTCATAAAACAAATGGTCAGATCCTTCGTCATTTCTACGAAACAAGTCGGGTTCAAAATGTGGATAAGTGGTTCCAGTTAAAGTTGAATCATCTCCAGAAGTATCTTCCTGAGATTGTTGCTCCACTAGTTTAGAACACCTTCAGTCGATTCAACTAAAACTGCTTCATAATATGAAACTTCGGGATGTCCAAGAATAACACCAGTTGCGGGACCCGCTTGCCTATGTGCATTTGTAAAATGCTCACTCTTTGTCCACGACTCAAAGGCATCACGTGTTTCCCACGTCGTATGCGAGATATAGACACCCGGCTCATCACCCTTTAATAGGGCAAACTGTACAAAACCTTCAAGGCCTCCAAGGTAGCTCTCACGCTCACGCCAAACTGATTCGAAAACATCGCCTCGCTCTGGATCAACACTAAAACGGTTCATTGCAATAAACATAGGTTCTCCTGCTAACATGATGATAGCGCATTAAAACAAATTGAGAAAAATCTTTATTTCAAGGAAGGTAAGTCCCCATGGTCAAACTTGCAGCAAATCTTTCAATGCTTTTCAACGAATACGAATTTCTTGATCGATTTGAAATGGCTGCACGTTCTGGGTTTCAAGGAGTGGAGTATACCTTTCCATACGAATATCCAATTGACGATCTTAAACATGCACTCTCAGAGGCCAAGGTTAGCCAAGTCCTACATAACCTCCCTCCAGGAGACTGGAGTTCCGGCGATCGTGGTATAGCCTGTGATCCATCACGGCAAAGTGAATTTCATGACAGTGTTGAAGCAACGATAGAATACGCAACCGCCTTAAATTGCCAAATAGTTAATTGCCTTGCTGGCCTAACTCCAGAAGGATTTTCATCAGAAGAGATCAATCAAACACTAATAGAAAATCTCCGATATGCAGGTGAGAAACTACGTTCTGCAGGTATACAATTATTAGCAGAGCCAATTAACAACAAAGTAGACATCCCCGGGTTTTATCTCACGACAACTGAACAGGCATTATCCATTTTCAATTCGGTGGGAGATGGATTAGTGGAATTACAATACGATGCGTACCATATGCAAATTATGGAGGGTAATCTGGTAAACACGGTTCGAGAAAACCTCCAGCGAATTAAACATATTCAAATTGCCGACACCCCAGGAAGACATGAGCCTGGAACCGGAGAGGTAAATTATGACTTTTTCCTTAGTTTCCTTGATGAAATCGGATATACCGGCTGGGTAGGCGCAGAATATAGACCGCTAAATAATACGGAATCAGGATTAACTTGGTCCAAAAAATGGCTGTAACAAATTCAATATAGACAGGAGAATCACATGACCAAAATAGGCTTTATCGGGCTAGGCATTATGGGAAACCCAATGGCTATGCACTTGCAAAATGCAGGACATAGTTTATCCACAGTGAAACATATCTCACCAATACCAGAACAAATACTTGAAAAGGGTGCGGTGGTTTATGAAAACCCAAAAGATCTTGCTAAGGAAAGTGAGGTGATAATAACAATGGTGCCTGATACCCCGGACGTGGAAGAAGTCTTACTTGGAACAGATGGGGTAATTGCAGGTTTGCAGCAAAACACACTAGTGATTGACATGAGTAGTATTTCTCCAATCGCAACGCAAGAAATCGCAAAACAAATTGAGTTAGCTGGAGGCCAATTTATAGACGCACCAGTCTCTGGTGGAGAAGTAGGGGCAAGAGAAGCAAAACTTACGATTATGTGTGGTGCCAAAGGTGAGAATTTTGAAAAAGTTCTTCCCTTATTAGAATTGATGGGCAGCAATATAACTTTGGTTGGTGACATAGGGGCTGGACAAACCTGCAAGGTTGCAAACCAAATTATTGTTGCATTGACCATTGAAGCCGTTGGCGAGGCATTGTTGTTTGCTTCAAAAGCAGGGGTAGACCCTAAACGCGTTCGCGAGGCTTTAATGGGTGGTTTCGCAGGTTCACGAATTTTAGAGGTACATGGCGAACGTATGATTGATCGAGGATTCGATCCTGGATTCCGTATTAGGCTGCATCAAAAAGATCTCAAACTGGCATTGGAAGGAGCTCGTTCTCTAGGAATTGGGATACCCAATACTGCAACGGCACAAGAACTTTTTAATGTATGCACTGCTAATGGTTGGCAGGATTTAGACCACTCAGCAATGGTTCGGGCCTTAGAATTATTAGCTGCACACCAGGTTGCTAACTGACCCACAGCAAAGGCTGTGCGAGAATAAGCTAGCTGGAACATATAGAGGTAATCGTGGCAATCGAAAGCGTTGGCGTAATAGGTTGTGGAATTATGGGATCAGGTATCGCTCAGGTTTGCGCTGGGCATGGATACCGTGTGTGTGTGTACGAGGAAGAAGATCAACGATTAGAAGCAGGGATGAATTCCATAAAAAGTCGTTTACGTCGCGAAGTCGCACGTAAACGACTTAGTAAGGAACACCAAGATCGGACGTTAAATCGAATACAAACTACAACTGATCTGACTAAGCTTGGCGAAGCAGACCTCGTAATAGAAGCAATTGTTGAAGACTTGCCGGTAAAACGTGAACTTTTTGAAAAACTCGGGAAAATTTGTTCCCCTCACGCAATTCTTGCAAGCAATACTTCCTCACTTTCACTAAGTGAAATGGCTGCTGCATCTACAAGGCCAGAAAAAGTCATCGGCATCCACTTTTTCAATCCCCCCACTGTTTTACCATTGGTAGAAATCATCTCGTCGGAAGTCACTGACCAAGAGACTTTGGACAAAACAATGTCATTTTGCGATTCAATTGATCGTGAAACGGTTCGGGTAAAAGATTCTCCAGGTTTTATTGTTAATCGTTTACTTGTTCCTTTTATATTCGATGCAATACGTATGGTGGAAAGTAATATCGCCACAGCCGAAGATGTAGATCAGGCATGCAAAGTAGGATTGAACCACGCAATGGGACCTCTGGCTACAGCTGACCTGATTGGTTTGGATGTATTAATTCAAATCAGTGAATCTATGTTTGAAGAGTATGGTGAAGCTCGATTTAAAGCTCCAACGTTGCTGAGGCGTCTGGTTTCATTAGGTCAACTGGGACGCAAAACCGGAAGCGGTTTTTTCGACAACTATAAATAAAGATTAGAGGTAACTATGTCGCTAACATACGAAACAAATGAGCATATTGCATTGATCACAATCGATAGAGAAAAAGCACTTAATTCAATCGATTTAGATACATGGCAAGAATTGTCTGAAGCAATCGATAGATTGAACAATGAAGATGACTCTTGGGTTGGAATAATCACCGGTGCTGGAGAGAAAGCTTTTTGCGCAGGAGCTGACCTACGCACAACGATTCCACGGCTCATCGATGATCCTGTTAATAAACCGTATGATGAGCCACCAACTATATGGAGAGGGCAGACCGCTACAAAACCACTGATCGCAGCGATAAACGGTATGGCACTTGGAGGAGGATTAGAAATTGTTCTAGCCTGCGATCTACGTATTGCTGCTGAACATTCAACGTTTGGTTCCCCAGAGGTGAAATTAGGNTTCATACCCGGNTGGGGAGGAACACAAAGACTCCCCCGGCAACTTCCGTGGGCAATAGCTTCCCAGATTTGTCTTACCGGTGATCCAATTACAGCAGAAGAAGCATTGAGATACGGGCTAATCAACCAAATTGTGCCGGGTAACGAGGTACTCGCAACATCACAGAAGCTTGCTGCAACGTTGTGCGAGAGAGGTCCCTTAGCTATTAAGGCGGGCAAACGTGCAATGGAAGAAGGAATGCAAATGACTCTGTCCCAAGGGTTAGAATTGGAACATCAACTTTTCGATGAATTGGCTTACACAGCTGATGCCAAGGAAGGTGTTGCGGCTTTTATCGAACGGCGTACCGCTGAATTCGAAGGTCGTTAAATCAACAGTGAAGCAACTTAAAACGCTCATATTATCTTCAGTACTGCTCATCAGTGTTCTTGTACCTTCCTACGCATGCGGCAATGCAGCAAGAGATTACGACAACGCTGTTCGATCTCTCATTGAAAGAACAGAGAAAATACTAACTATATCGGTTGCACGAGACCTACTTAATAACGCCTGCGAACAACTACAAGTAACAGAAGGAGATATTGACTTAGCGATCCAAAATCTCAATACACCAAAAAATAGTGCCGAGTTGGAAGCGATAACCAATGACCTGCGTCAGATGGCAAATTCACTTTATGAAGTGAGTGAAGATATCGAAAACTCAAACACACAGAATCTAAGCAAAGCAGTAACAGAACTCACAAAAGTACATAAGGATCTTGAAAATACACTTACACTTTTAGATGCAAGTGACGCCAAGGCTGCGCTTGAAGCAGCTTGGGAAAATAAAGGAGCTTGTGGTTTCTTAAACAAACCGATTTAAGCTCGATCAATCTATGCACACCTCATCGGTTCGGGTAGACTTACACCGATCCTGTAAACGGAGATAACCATGAAAATTTCAGCATTTCATCTCATGCCCCATCGTGATCTACCAGACAATTTCGAGGAAGAATATCACTCTGTCTGGGTGGACCCCCCTTTTTGGGATCTCGCAACACCAGAGCAAGTAAGTAAATATTACAACTGGACTTTGGACGAGTTGGTACATGCTGCAAAATCAGGTTTTGATGGGATTTGCGTTAACGAACATCATCAAAACGCCTACGGTTTTATGCCAGGCCCCAACGTTATGGGAGGTGCTTTAGCGCTTGCTACAAGAGGTCTAGACGTCGCTTGCGTCCAAATGGGCGCAACACTCCCTACCACTAATCCACCTATACGTATTGCTGAAGAATATGCAATGCTCGACTGTATTTCTGAAGGCCGATTAGTTGCCGGAATGCCACTCGGTACTGCCATGGATGCAAATATGGCCTACGGAATCACTCCGATTGAACAACGCGAACGATACTACGAAGCTCACGATCTCATTCTCAAGGCTTGGGAATCTCGTGAACCCTTTGCATTCAACGGAAAATACACACAACTTCCAATGGTAAATGTTTGGCCGCGTCCAATTCAAAATCCTCGCCCACCAATTTGGGTTCCTGGGATGGGGAGTTTAAGTACTTGGGAATTCGCTGCGAACAATAATCATTGCTATTGCTTCCTGTCCTATTTTGGTCATGCCCAAGGTAAAGCAGTTATGGACAGCTATTGGCAATTTTTAGAAGAGAAAGAAATCGAGCAAAATCCGTATCGTGTAGGTTTCCTTCAGTTAGTTGCAGTATCAGAAACTGACGAACAAGCAGAGAAAGACTATGCAGAGCATGTAAAGTATTTCTACAACAAAGGACTACATATCGCTCCCGAATTCACACCTCCAGGCCATCAAGATTATCGGAGTCTTGAGAACAATCTTCGGCGCCAACTAAAAGGACAGGCAAACGCTCGAGAAGGGATAAAAAATTGGAGCTACAAAGATTACGTAGATAAGCAATTTGTGATCAGCGGGGGGCCCTCATCAGTAGTTGAACAACTGGAAAATTTAATTGATAGCCTTCACGTTGGGAACTTGATGGTATTGATGCAAATCGGTTCAATGCCGCATGAATTAACTATGAAGAATATCGATCTTTTTACCAACGATGTCCTACCACATATTCAGGATCGCTGGTCAGACAAATACGAAAATAATTGGTGGCCAGAACGCTTAAGAACAAAACAGCCTAGTAGTGAACTTACTGCTGTTGGAGGAGCGGAATAGGGATGTCAGAACCTAAAGAACAAACTCTCGAAGTTTGGGGAAATAAAGTTGAGACAAAGGTGCTCACTAAAGGCAGTGGCCCGCCACTGGTTTTTCTTCACGGTGCAATGGGTCTTACTTGGGATCCATTTCTTGAACAGCTCTCAGAATCTTTCACAGTGTATGCGCCCTACCTCCCGGGTACTGCACCAGGATTACCCGACGCTATAAAACCAATCGATAATTTATGGGATCTAGTACTTGTATATTACGAAATTTTTGACAAGCTCAACCTCGAAAAACCTGGTGTTGTTGGACATTCATTTGGTGGCATGCTGGCAGCTGAATTAGCTGCCACAAACCCAGAAAGAGTAGCTAAGTTGGTACTGATGAATCCTATAGGTCTTTGGCTTGATGAAAATCCAGTCAAAAACTGGATGACAACATCACAATTAGAGTTAGGGCCCTTAATCTTTTCTGATCCTACCGGACCTGCTGCCCAACTAATGGCAACGCCACCTGCCGATCCTGAAGAAGGTATTCAAATGGCCCTTCGTACTACATGGTCATTAGCGTGTACAGGAAAATTTGTCTGGCCAATCCCTGATAAAGGATTGAAAAAGCGCCTACATCGTATTAGTTCACCAACACTATTACTTTGGGGTGAGGATGATGGAATCGTTCCTCCTGTTTATGCAGATGAATTCGCATCATCTATAGAGGATACGGCTATACAAATAATTCCCAAGGCAGGACATCTACCTCAGCTAGAACAATTAGAACCTGTAGTAAGTGTTACCAATAAATTCCTTACTTCCTAAAAAGTATTGACATTCACCTCTTAGAGTGACAGATTGCGACAACCAGCCTGCTTCACAGACTTTTGTGATGCTATTTCTAGGCTCGGGAGTAAAAAGTGGCTACAGCACTCGATGACTATGCAATACACCAGATCGTTGAAAACATGGAGCTTGTCGAGGGGCGCAACCCTAGATGGACCGATGAGGTATGGTTCCACGCCGGCTCTGCAGATGGAAAGCTAAACATCTCCGCATACATAGGTGTTTACCCACAAACTGCAACAATGGATGCAGCAGTTTCAGTTGTGATAGGTGGTAAACAATACAATGTTCGTGCCTCACGCATCGTAAATGGCGATCGTGACACTAAACAGGTTGATTGCATCAGNGCAGAGATTATTGAACCCTTTAAAGAATGGCAATTCATTGTTGAAGAAAAAGAAAACCAGCCAATCAGTTTAAAAATTTCTTTCAAATCCTTAAATCAGCCAATAGAAGTAAGTGCTCCGGTTCAACATAGAAACGACGGACGTCAACTTGTTTGGGATCAGTGGAGGTATGTCCAGACGGGAAATTTCCAAGGGCAAATACAACACGAAGGAGAGACCATAGATTTCTCAGGATCTGGTGCAAAAGAACGCGCCTGGGGTATAAGACCAATCTTGGGACAAATACCAAATTTGGGACGTATTCCAGAGTCAATCGGCAAACAATCGATCTGGTTCTCAGGAGAAATAGATAAAGAATCGTTTTGGTTCTGGAAAATTGAACCCTCTGATCAAGAGCATGCAAACCATATTGGAAACCTTTCAGATACTACTGGGAGAACCAAATTAGATGGCGGCATCTCAGGGCCACATGGAAAGCAAAGCCCCTCACAAATCGTAGCAATTGATTCGAAGCTCAACTATGCGAAAAATGGTGTATTAATCGATGACAGTCAGGTTACAATTACAGATTGGAACGACTCTATATACGAAATAGAAATACACCCTTTGGCAACTCTTTATGCAAAAGGGCTAGGTTACGGCCATGAAACTTTCAGACATATCGAATACAAGGGTGTGCAGTATGAAAACGAGGAGTATGACCTTACATCAAATACACAAACTGATTCTCTAATTGAAAATTCAACAGGCCATTTAAACCCATTTATAGCCGAACAATTTTGCGAACTAAAAATTGGAAAAACAACCGGATATGGAATCGTAAGAGTTAGTAACTAAGGAGTAATTATGTTAACTGAATTGGACGAACACTTTTATCATCAAACCCCTAACCCAGTAGACACTATACGAGACGCTGACCCACGTTTTGTTGACCAACACTGGTTTCAGTGCATGGATCTAAATGGCCGCTTTATAGTTGGAGCCAATTGGCCAATATGGCCAAACACAGGAATTATCGAGAATGGGCAGATTATTGTACACGGAGATACTCAATACAACCTTCGATATTCCCGCACGTTAGAAAGAGATGGGTATAAATCCGATCGTGTAAATCAGAAGGTCGGACCTGCCTCCATGGAAGTAATTGAACCACTTAAAAAAGCACGATTCCTCTTAGGTGCAGACAACCACTGGGGAATCTCTTACGACCTTACAATGGAAACTTATTTACAACCGGTGCAGACGCGAACCCCGATCCACTTTGCAGGCCCAGAAACACTACCAGGAGTGTTACCTTATTTTGAGTTAATGGGACGTTGGGAAGGCTTCTTGAAAGTAGACGGAACGGAATATGAAATCAATCATGAAAACACTTGGGGGCAGCGTGACCGATGTTGGGCGAGTCTCGGTGGAGAACGTTGGCAAGGCTGGGTCCCACCCTCAACATCAACTGGGAATGTTTCGCCAAGGCGAGCGGGACGGATTCACTGGCACAGCCATATTCAATTCGAAGATATTGGATTCTGGTGGTGGATGGATGAATTTATTGGCGAACCTCGCTTAGGAGGAACACTTGCCGACAACCGTGGCGGACATTTTGATGGTGCTATAACGTGGCCAGTTAATGAACAACGAGAACAAATCAGGCTAGTGGATTTTGCAGATTTACACATCGAGGCACAATCAGGAACAACAAAATTTCAGAGCGCGAGCATCACACTGATAGATGAATATGGGGAAGAATATCCTTTAGAATTCGAAATTATTAGCCCAAACGCAACTAGGCATATACGTGGTGAAGGCTATGGTTCGCCTACTTTCCTCGGAGGCTTCCAAGGAGATTGGCATGAAGAATATGATAAGTACGACCTGAGCAATTTTGAAAGTTATAAAGACTTTTCAGGTGCTGTCTGGGATGGAGAACATGCGGTTAATGCCATTTATGGTAACCGGCTTGGCATGGGACATATGGAAATGAGTGGGATTCCTCCTCTACCTCAATGGGGTTATATCTAAAAAAAATTAGGCCATACTAAATTGACCACATGCGAGGAGGCACGCAGAGTTGTGTCCGAATACGATTTTGATGTAATTATCGTGGGAGCTGGGCCAGCAGGAAGTACTGCTGCACATGACCTAGCAAAATCAGGCGCAAAAGTGCTATTACTGGACAAGGAAAAATTTCCCAGATACAAAGCTTGTGGTGGCGGAATACCAATACGTACTGAAAAAATGCTGCCCTTCCCTATCGATAGTGTTATCGAAGATTCCGTTCACCTTTTAAGGGTTTCAGCACTCGGAAAACATTCATTCACACGAGATTGCGGAGAACCTTTTGCACACATGGTTCTGCGCAATCGATTTGATAACTTACTGCTAGAACAAGCACAGATTACAGGTGCAGAATTTCGCCCGAAAACAACTATACAAGACCTTAAACTGACCAAAAATGGAGTCGTAATAACTGCAGAACATTTCACAGCTTCTTCCAAGTTTTTAATTTGTGCAGACGGCGCACACTCACCTGTCGGGAAACTAGCTGGGCTTGGAACTACTCTTGCAGAATGTGCAGCTTGGGAGGTTGAAATACAGGCAAAATATCAAGATATATACCCAAAAACATCAGGTGCTACAGCTCTCATTGATATTGGTTTTCAACCATGGGGCTACGCGTGGATGTTCCCTAAAGCTGAAGTTCTTTCTATAGGAATCGTTACACCGCGTTCACAAGCACCAAAAATGAAAAAACGTATACAAAATTATTTAGAGCACCTACATATAGCTGACTATCCAATTGACATTGCAAAAGGTCACAAAATCCGTTTTAGGAGGAACGCAGAACAAATTGCTAAAAAAAGGATAGCATTGATTGGCGATGCCGCCGGGCTAGCTGATGAATTCACTCAGGAGGGAATTTCCTACGCTATTCATAGCGGTAAATTAGTAGCGAAATCGTTAATCTCTGGGGAAAATACAGACCCACTAAAAAACTATGAGAACGCTGTAGATCAATATATTCAGCCGGAATTGAACGCTGCAAGATTAATCAGCTTCATGTTTCAGGGAATGTTGCATCGTTTCCAAAAGCCGTGGATGTTTGCAACTGGACATGCTCCTTTTTTATGGAAATCTTTTTTTGAAGTTCAGCGTGGAAACTCCACCTACGACAAAGAACTCAAAAAGGCAGGCCCCTTAGGATTTGTTGCTAATCAGATGTTACAGCGGAACAGCAAATACGAATAATTAAATCGTTATGAGGTAGCATATACATCAGAGGATCCCGTATGCAGACAACTGACAAAGAAATTAGGGTGGACGGACGCTTAAGGTTACCTCCCGGGCAACGGCTTACCGCAGGTTGGCCCGTTTTACACTATGGAGCCATTCCAAGAATAGAATTGAGCAATTGGCAATTCCATGCGTGGGGATTAGTAGACGAAGAACGAAAATGGAACTGGGAAGAATTTAATGCTTTAGGATCTGTCAAAGATACAAGTGATATTCACTGTGTCACAACATGGAGTAAATACGACAATGATTGGGAAGGTATTCCCTTTGCAGCATTCCTTGAAGCAGTGAAGCCAAAATCAACAGCAAAATATGTTATGGCACATTCCTATGGAGGTTACACAACTAATATCCCTCTCGAGGATTTAAAGAAGGACGGGGTACTTTTCGCTCATAGTCACAATGGAGAACCTTTGGATCAAGAACATGGCTGGCCACTCAGGCTGGTGGTACCAGAACTATACTTCTGGAAAAGTGCTAAATGGATTGGAGGAATTCAGTTCCTCGACGAAGACCGTGCAGGATTTTGGGAAACTTATGGCTATCATATATACGGCGATCCTTGGGAAGAACAACGCTACTCATAATTTAACTTTTAAATTCTAAACTTTGCTTGTACGACTAGCTGCCTTCATTCATTGCACTTGAAAACTGAACTTCCAAACGTGCCGCTAGATCAACATAGAACGAAGTTGAATCACTAAACCTAACAAAACGAGTAATATGATCACTGATTCGTGTAGCAACACGATCTCCGCCTGAAAGATTAATTTCATCCTGACCATCGACACTAAGGATTGCGCCCTCGTCGGAACCAACCGTAATCATTGCGTTTGAAGATGCTTCAAGGACAAGAGACTGACCAATAGCAAGATGAGCCGAAACTGGAGTAACAACAAGATGTTTCTCAGTCGGAGCAATGATAGGACCTCCTGCACTTAATGAATAACCCGTACTACCAGTTGGCGTAGCTAAGATCATTCCGTCACATCTATATCGAGCAACTCTCCCTCCATCGATATGAAGCTCGACATAAACAGGGCGTCCGGGCGTAATTCTGCTCACAATAATATCGTTTAAACCGTGGACAATCTTCCCGGCCGAAGAACCGTCTAAAACCTCACCTTGAACCATTACCCGTTCTTCCAATTTCCAATCTGCTTCGAAAATTCGATTTTTAAGAACCCAGAATTGATCACGATTTAGGTCTGTTAGAAAACCCAGTCTACCCATATTTACCCCTAGAATAGGGACCCTATGAGGAATGCTGATTTGTGCAGCTCGTAAAACAGTACCATCACCACCAATGCAAATAAGCAAATCCGCTTCTTCTATTGGAACATCCGCAATATCTGACCAAATATCATATGCACTAAATTGAACGCCAACGCTAATAAAAAACTTTTCTACTTCACCAGCAAACTCAATTGCTTTCCGGTTTTTCCCGGGATAAAAACCTATTACTCGTTCTAACAAAGTGCCGCTCCCTTTGATGGTGTAGCTAACGATATAAGTATTTCACGATTTCCACGAGTACCCAATACCGGACTGTCCAATGATCCAGAAACAAGCCACCCTTGCGAAAGCAACCAATTTAAAAAACTTTTGTGCACATCAGAGCGGATATTTTCGTCAATAATTACTCCGCCTTTCGGAACATCAGAACGTTTTGCTTCAAATTGCGGCTTTAGCAAAACAACACCAGGGGTTTCATCATCCATATATTTAGCAATTACAGGCAAAATAGTCCTTAGAGAAATGAACGAAACATCAACAGTAAAAAAATCAATGGGCGGGAGAGATGAAATATCTCGTGCATTCGTACGCTCAAGTAGAGTTACTCGATCATCACGAGCAAGTTTGTTGTGAAGTTGTCCCCTCCCGACATCCACAGCAAGTACTGAAAGTGCTCCATTCTGGAGAAGACAATCAGTAAAACCACCAGTTGAAGCACCTATATCAAGACATCTCAAACCCTTAGCTGAAAGAGAAAAATTATTTAATGCCGCTTCCAACTTTTCCCCACCTCGACTAACAAAGCGTTTCCCCTCTACAAGTTCTAAAAGAATATCTTCCGAAACTAAAGTAGCTGGTTTCACTAGTACAGACGTGCCCGAACGAACCTGGCCGGCCATAATTAACCGTCTCGCATGTTCAACAGTATTTGCTAGACCTTGATCTACTAAAAGGATATCAGCCCGATTTCTTCGCATTCTGTGCAACCCTACAGGATTTTATCTAACAAACTCAGATTTGTTAGGCACTTTCATCTAGTTCACCCGGACTCTCCACATCCTCTTTAGATAAAATCAACTTTGGCTGTGAAATTTTTCTTATAACATCAGCATCAACAACACACTCAAGTACATCGTTACGGTTAGGAATTTCATACATTACATCCAACAAACAACTTTCCAAAATCGTTCGCAATCCTCGAGCACCTGTACCGAGTTTAATCGCAGCTGAAGCAATCTCACCTAAAGCATCTTCCGTTAGTTTTAGAGATATTCCATCCATCTCAAAATAACGCTGAAATTGACGCACTAATGCATTTTTTGGTTCAGTCAGGATACGAATAAGGTCATCTTCTTCGAGCTCTGCTAACCCGACTGCAAGAGAAAGTCTTCCTACAAACTCTGGAATTAACCCAAATTTAAGTAAATCATCATGACTAACTTGCGACACCAAAGAATCTTGATCCTGGTCAACTGGATCTGACAGAAAACCCACTCGACTATTGTTCCCTTTAAGTCTCTTAGTGATAATTTTATCCAGTCCCTCAAAAGCACCTGCACATATAAAAAGAATATTCGAGGTATCTATTTGCAAAAAATCCTGATGTGGATGTTTCCGGCCACCCTGTGGCGGTACGCTTGCTACACAACCTTCTATAATTTTCAGTAATGTCTGCTGCACACCTTCACCTGAAACGTCCCTGGTAATACTGGGATTGTCAGCTCGCCTAGCAATCTTATCGATCTCATCAATATAAATTATTCCTCGCTCGGCCCTAGCAATATCGAAATCAGCAGCTTGTATCAATTGCAAAAGAATGTTCTCTACGTCTTCGCCCACATAACCAGCTTCTGTCAGTGCGGTCGCATCAGCAATAGAAAAAGGGACCTCTAAAAAGCGAGCCAAGGTCTTTGCAAGCAAAGTTTTTCCTACACCAGTCGGACCGACGAATAAAATATTAGATTTTTCTAATTCAACATCATCGGTCTTCGAAAGGTTGTTGATACGTTTGTAATGATTGTAAACAGCTACTGACAAAACCTTTTTAGCTTCTGACTGTCCGATAACATAATTATTTAGATGCTCATGTATCGATCGAGGGGGAGGAACTTTTACCGGTACAAATGGAGCAGTTTCATCGACTCTTGGATTAGAAAAAGTTTCTGCCTGACTAGTATCTTCTCCGATAATAGCAGCGCATCTTTTAATACAATTTTCACAAATATAGACAGAGCCAGGACCCGCAATTAATCGCCCTGCCTGCTGCTCACCCTCACTGCAAAATGAACAAAAATATTCAGTGCCACTCGTACGGCCACTGGTCATTCCTTTTTACCCTCTTCAGTATTTTTAGCTTCACTAAGTATTTCGTCGACAAAACCATACTCTTTGGCACCTTCAGCATCTAAGTAAAAATCTCTATCAAAATCCTCGGTAACTTTTTCCTTAGTTTGACCAGTGTGAGATGAGATTATATTTCGAATAATTTCGTTATTTCTAAGTATCTCTTTTGCTGCTATTTCAATGTCACGCGCTTGCCCACGAGCGCCACCTAGTGCCTGATGCATATGTACCGTTGCATTCGGAAGAGCGTACCTTTTTCCAGCAGCGCCAGCTGATAAAAGCACAGTAGCCATGGAAGCAGTCTGCCCAACTGCAATAGTAGAGACATCTGGTGCGATCAATTCCATAGTGTCATAAATTGCGAGCCCTGAAGGAATTACACCACCAGGCGAATGGATATACAGACTAATATCACGCTCAGGATCCTCCCGTTGTAAAAAGAGCAGCTGGGCAACAATGAGATTCGCAACTTGATCATCAATTGGAGTACCCAAAAAGACAATGCGTTCTTTTAACAGCAAAGAGAAAATATCAAATGAGCGCTCTGTTCGAGCGTCACTTTCAACAACAGTAGGAATTACAGATTCTAAAAAAGCAGGTGTAAATTGGGTCATTCATCATTCTCCTGTGAGTCGTTTTTTTCATTTTCTCCACTTTGAGTACTTGCAATTTTTTGAATCTCCCCAAGTGTCTTTTCAGTAAATAACCGTTGTCTCAAATTTTCCGTTCCAACGTCACTTGTAAATAATTCTTTCAGCTGGGCATTTTCTTCCCCAACTGAGTCAAGCATCTTCTGTCTCTCTTCTTCAATTTCGCCATCCGTAACCTCAATGCCTTCTTCCTCAGCAAAGGTACTAACAATCAGATTACGAGTAACTCGCAGCTCTGCAGATTCACGTAAAGACTCTCTAAACGCTTCCTGTGTTTGTCCTATCTGAGCAAGATGCGCTTGATAATTACGAATGTCGTTCCCATGTGTTTCACGAATTACAACATCTATTTCTCGCTCAACCAAAACTAACGGATATTCTATTTCAGCAAGCTCAATCATTTCATCGATCGCCTTCATTCGATAGCTATCATCAGCAGCACGTTGTAGGTTCTCTAAAATATCAGAGCGCACACGTTCCTTTAAGTCATCAATAGTCGCCACATCCTCCAAATTTAATTGCTTTGCCAAGTCATCATCCTCATCGGGCAATTCTTCCTCCTTGATTTCCTTAATATTAATCGTGAAATTCGCAGTTTTCCCTCGATANCCCTCTTGAACAAAATCTTCAGGCACGGCAATATCCACCTTCTTCTCGTCCCCTACTTCCATATCAACAAAGGCTTCTGCAAGTTCTGGCAGAAAAAGCTGACGTCCTTCCACTAACGGAAAAACCACATCTTTGTCTTCTGCAAAAGTTTGATCTTCCACTGTTGCAAAGACATCTGCAGTTAAAATGTCGCCCCACTGCACAGGACGCTCAACCGGAAGCAAAGTAGCAAAACGCCTTCGCAAGGCATCCATCTGCTCTTCAAACATTTCATCAGTAACTTCTACAGTCTCAGGTTCCACATATACATCTGTATACTCACCAAGCTGAACCGTTGGTTTTAATGGCAGTATCGCCTTGAATCGAACAGGATCTAACTCAAGCACTTCAATTGCAGGTTCTGCGATAGGCTCCAAATTTTCACTTTCAATAGTCTCGTTATAAATTTCAGGAACAAGCCTATCCAGCGCCTCTTGAATTAAACCTTCCCGTCCTATCCTGCTCTCAACAACGCTACGTGGAGCCTTTCCTGGACGAAATCCGGGGACTTTAAGCTTTTTCACAACACGACGGTATGCATCGTTAAGTGCAGGTTCCAATCGCTCTTCATCGATCTCAATTTCTAAAGTAGCGAGACTCGGAGGAAGTTTCTCTAGATTAACTTTCACTGTTTGCCCCCTGGACTACAGGATTATACCGAACACTTGTCTTTTACTCGATCTTTAAAGTTATTAACTCAACTTTTAAGCACGGATAGTACGTGGTTCTGCTAAATCAACAAGCGAATCACCCAATAAATTCCAAGCAAAGAAAAAAAGGATTACAGGTATTGCAGGGGCGAGTAATAAGTGTGGGAATTCACTAAATGTTCTAATCCCCCCCGCTTCATTTAAAAGTGTTCCAAACGAAGACGTAGGAGGATCTACCCCTAACCCAAGCCACGATAACGCAACCTCTGTACCTGCAATACCAGCCATACTTGCAGACAAGCCAACTAAAAATAAAGGAACCACACCTGGAAAAATATGCTTCCAGACAATTCTCCACGTGGGTGCAGCGATTGCTTCTGCAGCAAGAATGTATTCCTGTTCTCGAATAGCAAGGACCTGGCTTCTTACTATTCGAGAAGCTCCAATCCAAGCAAAAGGAACAACTGCACCAACAATTATCAGGAAATCAACAAATAAAGGACCACTTTCACCAAAAAAGGTATTCTCTTCAAACCAAAAACCCAAATCATTGATGTAAGTTCTAAAAGCCGCACTAATAGCAATCAAAAGAAATAATGTCGGGATTCCAGAAAGCGTTTCACCAACACGCATGATAATACTGTCCAACCATCCACCTTTATAGCCCGCAATCAAGCCTAGTGTAAGTCCAATAAACAAGGAGCCTGTGATAATCACTGCCGTGGTAAAAATAATTGTTGTGCGAGCAGAGTAAATAACACGAGCTAATAGATCACGACCTAGCCGATCTGTACCCAGCAAATGTTGTCCTGACGGTGGCTGGCTACGGGCCTCTAAACTTAACGTTTGTTGATTAGGGTTAGGCAAAGGCAATAAATCGGCAAAAACCCCCGCAGCGTAAAAGATTAAAATATACGTCACAGCAATTACAGCAATCTTTTTCCCAAAAAACCGACGAACATAGCGTAAGAATTTCCCCTCCTCACGATCCTCAAATTCTGGGTTCCTTTTAAATTTCAACATCAAACCGCACTCCTAACCACACCAATTCGTACACGTGGATCAACAAACCCATACGCAACATCTATCAAAATATTCACCATTACAAAAAGAAAGGAACCAAAAAGTACTAAACCTAAAATGATATCGTAATCATTCGCCAAAATCGCATCTAAACTTTCTCTTGCAATACCAGGAATTCCCCAAAAAAGCTCGACGAAAAGTGAACCTGCAAAAATCCCAGGCAGAGAAAGACCAATAACGGTTAACAGAGGCAGTAATGCATTACGTGTAATATGCTGCAGCACAATCGTCTGGTTACGAAGCCCTTTAGCCCTCGCAGTTCGTACATAATCTTCACTCATGACTTGAATAATTGAGGCTCTCATAAACCGTGCAATTCCAGCAACACCAGGAAGTGCAATTAACAATACGGGCAAAATCATATTTTTATGAAACACACCCTCAAAAGACAAATCCACCCAGCCTAATTGCAGTGCAAATAGCCACTGGATAATTGGAGCAGAAACGAAAACTGGAATTGCATCAATTGCAAGCCAGGACCCAATTAATGCAGGGTCTCGATTTCTCCCCCGATTTAATGCAGCATAAATACCAAATGGTATCCCTAAACCAAAAGCAATCAATAACGCAAAAAACCCAATCCTTGCGGAGACCCATAACCGAGGAAGGACAATTTCATTAGCAGTAAAATCTAGACGCCTAGTCGAAATTCCAAAATCACCCTGTACTAAATTACCAATGTACTTCACATACTGAATCGGTAAGGAATCGGCATAACCATACTTTTCACGTAGCACATCTGCGGTTTCTGCATCGTACTTCTGTCCAAGCAAAACTTCGACAGGATCTGTTGGAGTTAAGCGTAAAATTAAGAAAACTAAAATCGAAATAGCAAAAAGAACGAGCAGGGCTGAAAAGGTTCGCCTTATCAAATAAGCGCCGAGCCCGTGGCTCATTTTTTCCTCTTATCTTTCAATCTCTACTGATCTTTGATAGTTATATATCGATACTTGGGTACACCTATGGATAGATCTGGCCAATTCTGAACACATGGCTTAACAAGCAAATGTTGTACAGACCAAAAAATGGGAATGACTGCGGCATCATCTAATATAATTTGTTCTGCCTGCCAAAATAAATTATTGCGACGAGTGTTATCTCGTTCAACACGGGCCTCTCCTAATAATTCATCTACTTTCTTGTTTGAATACCCAAGTTCATTTTGAGTACTTCCACTCGCAAATAATTTATGAAGGAAATTTTCAGGATCAGGATAATCAGCAATCCATCCAAGTGACGCAACCTGGAAAGTCTTACGACGAAGTTCACGAAGGAATGTTGACCATTCAACTGCTTCCAACTCAACATCAAGGCCCAAATTTTCCGACCACTGCTGCTGGAAGACTTCAAGAAAACCACCAGCACTTGCAGCTGAACCAGGGAAATTCAATGTAATCCTCGGCATATTTCCAGCATATTTTGATTTTGCAATTAAGTCTGCTGCACGCTGTGGGTCATATGGATAAGAAGAAATTTCTTCGTTATAACCAGGCATCTCAGGAGGAAGAATACCGTCTGCAACTCGGAAACGATTGTAGTAGAGCACCTCATTGATAGCATTACGATCAACAGCAAGTGCTAAAGCCTGTCTCACCAAAGGATCATCGAATGGGGGCGTATTCACATTAAAAGCTATGTAAGAAAGCGACATCTCTTTTGCTACTCGATATTCGTTTGCATACCTACTTTTTCCTTCTCTATACGAATCTAGTTCTAAAGTCGGAACAAGAGCTACATGGATCTCATCATTTTCATATCTAGTAGAAAGTGAGCCACCACTTAAGTTAAAGACCACCGCTTCTAATTTGGGAGGATCAAGGTGATAGCGATCATTGCGGGCAAGCACAATTTCTTCCAAGGGGTTAAAAGTACGTAATCTAAACGGGCCTGTCCCATTCGGATTACGAGTCCAATTAACAGGATCACGTGTTAACTGTTCTTTATCCACTACAAATGCCACCGGATACGTCAATACCTGCAAAAAATGTGTTATGGGTTCAGTCAAACTAATCTGAATCGTTAAGTCATCAATGACAACTACCCCACGAACACTATCTGCTAACCCACGAAACTTTTCTTTTACACCAACGATTTCACTGAGATACAAAAGAACAGTAGGAGAAGCATTTGATGGATCAGCGGCACGCTCGATACTGTATTTAAAATCCTCTGCCGTTACACGACGACCATTATGAAATACTGCATTATCCCGAAGCGTAAAGGTGTAGGTCAGCCCATCGTCAGAGACCTTCCAGCTCGCTGCCAAATCAGGCTCAACCGTAAGGTCTAAACCCAATGTAACTAAACCACTAAAAATTTCAATAATGTATTCAGCAGTGCCAATATCACTCACAAGAATAGGATCGAGAACGGTAGCTGGTTCACCACCGTAAGTCAGCAATACATTGTCTCTACAAATAGCACTGGAACTTGAAGAACCCGGCAGGTCACTTTCATCTGCACTACTCTGTGTCGCAGATTGCGTTGCTTCCGGGGTAACTTTAGGAGGACTAGAGCCGCCGCCACATGCTCCTAGTAACACTACCGCTGAAAGAAAAGAAAGGAAGGTGAACAATGATGAACGAAACAACAATTTCATAGTCTGATCAATTTAGCAAAAAATATTTTCAACGGCATCAATATACCTTCTAGTTACTTCCTAATTCCGGATCTAATTGCAAACCTAATTCCTTTAATTGTTCAGCAGCTACAGGGGAAGGCGCATCCATAAGCGGATCAGATCCGGAAGAAGCTTTGGGGAACGCTATAACATCTCGAATATTAGACGTTCCAATCAACTGCATAATAAGTCGATCTATACCTGCACCAACTCCCCCCATCGGAGGTGCACCATAATCAAGTGCCTGGAGCAAAACCCCAAAACGTTTATTAATTTCACTTTCAGTGTGACCCATAAGCTTTAAGACTCGAAGCAGATCACTACGCTTATTGATCCGGATGGAACCACCACCGATTTCCTCACCATTCAGAACAAGATCATATTGTCGAGCACGTACACCAGAGGGATCTTTTTCCAAAGAATTTTCCTCGTCTTCAAAAAACCCACTAAAAGGATTATGGGTTGCATCCCAACGATTTTCCTCAACCTTCCATTCAAGCAAAGGGAAACCAGTTACCCACGCAAAGGCAAAAATTTCAGGATCTCGTAAATCCAAACGGACCGCTAATTCCTCCCTCACAAGCGCAAGTGTTTCTGAAACAATTTCGTGGGAACCAGCAGCTAAAAACAACATATCCCCATTTGTTGCTCCAGTTTTCTCTTTCAGTAAAGTAAGCTCTTGATCACTAAGGAAGCGGGAAACTGGTGAACGAATCTCACCCGTTTCTGAAAAACCAATATTGACCAAGCCTCCTGCTCCTGCTGAACGGGCAACTTCAACTAACGAATCAATTGCACGCCTAGCCATACCCGACTGCCCCTTAACGCAAATTGCTTTTATTTGTCCATTATTCTCTAAGGCAGAACTAAATACTTTGAATTCACTTCCCTTAAATATCATCCCTACATCCGAAAATTCTAAACCAAACCTGAGATCGGGACGGTCAGTACCATATCGCTCAATACAATCGGCATAATCTAACCGAGGGAAAGGAACCTCAGAAATTTTCTTGCCTCCACCAAAACGCGTTGCAATCTCTATATAAAGTTCTTCGACCAATGCCATAACATCTGACTCGTCGACAAAAGCCATCTCCATATCCAATTGAGTATGTTCTGCAACCCGATTAGCTCGAAAATCTTCATCTCGGTAACATCGTGCAATTTGAAAATAGCGTTCTGTCCCCGCGACCATCAGAAGCTCCTTAAGAATTTGCGGAGATTGGGGTAAAGCAAAAAATTCACCAGGCTGCAAACGTGAAGGAACCAAAAAATCACGTGCCCCTTCAGGGGTAGATCGTATAAGAGTTGGTGTTTCCACCTCAATAAAATCCTTTTCTGAGAAAAAGTTTCGTATATAAGACACGACTGCATGACGAAGGCGCAGGACCTGCATTGCATCTGGCCTTCTCAAGTCAAGATAACGGTATTGAAGCCTCAAAGATTCATCCACTTCACCAGGCTCATGCAAGGAGAATGGCGGAGTCTCCGCTTCATTCAACACGTTGATATGTGTGGGAATAAATTCAATTTCACCAGTTGGAAGATCTGGATTTTTGGTCTCATCCGTCCGACTCTTAACTATCCCCTCAAGACCTAGCACCCATTCAGCCCGAACACGCTGTGCAATGTTATATGCAGCAGAATTTTCAGGACTTACAACGACCTGAATAATTCCTTTGGAATCACGCAGATCTATAAAAATGACTCCTCCATGATCACGCCTTCTATCTACCCATCCAGCAATACGGATAGTTCGATCTATATCAGCGGCTCGAAGTTCACCACATGAGATATCTTTAAAATGAGTCATTGTTCGAGAGTAACAGCGGATTCGTCCAAAGACGAGGCAAACCTATTTTTGGAAACTCCAAGCGCTCCTCTTAGTTCGCAATTTTTAGAAAGTTGGTAAGTAATCACAAAAGCTTACTTCCTTAATTAGCCCGTCCCACCTGGACCATATACCTAGTTTTACAAAAGTATATCCAAGGTTGCTTCAAGAACACACCCAAATAGCGACAAAGCAACTGTGTGTGAGAAACTTATAAGATGGCATTAGATATAGAACCGGGCATAGCAGCAGAAGGTAATCCTGCCCTCATTAAAATCATCATAAAAGAAATGGATGGCGGCACTATTCCTTTCGAACGTTTTATGGAGCTTGCTCTCTACCATCCTGAACATGGTTATTATCGAAAATCCGGACGCATTGGTAGACAAGGTGACTTCTTAACAAGTCCAGCTATTCATCCTATGTTTGGATGGGCAATTGCCAGTTGGTGTGAATGGATATGGCAGCAATTAGATGAGCCTGACACTTTTACAATTTTCGAACCCGGCGCAGGTGAAGGTGCTCTTGGAAGTGCAATTTTAGATTGGGCTGAAGCTCGCGAAAACAACTTTTCGCAGTCTCTTAGATATATCGCACTTGAGCCAAACACTGAAGGAACCGACTCGCGTATTCAATGGCTACAAGAAAATCCATCTCCTGTACTAAACGGAATAGTACTTGCTAATGAACTATTCGATGCGCTCCCAACAAGACTGTTCGAGGCAACAGAACGCGGACCTGCTGAAATTCATGTCAGGTGGGATGGTAATAATTTTGTTGAAGTTCGAGGCAACATTACCGTACTTCAAAATGTCCCTATCAAGGGACGTTTTGAAATTAATGGTAAAGCGTGGCCTCTTCTAGAAACTATGTGTGGCCTGATTAAGCAGGGTGGAATTCTTTTGGCTGATTATGGATATGAAGAAGAAAAATTATGGGCACCGTGGAGATTGCAAGGAACACTCTCGTGTTTCTATCGCCATACGGCACATGAAAACCCCTATCGTCACGTCGGGGAACAAGATATAACCTCACATGTTAATCTCTCAGAATTAGAAACCGGGTTGCAAAACTTTGGTTATGAGCAACTAGGACCAATACCTCAGCACGAGTTCTTAACAAAACTAGGCATTGGTAATCTCGTAGAAAGTGCCAGAACAGACTTGGGAAACTACTTTGAAAGACGACAGGCATTTCAAGCACTTACTGATGCTGGTGGATTAGGAAAAATTCAAATTCTTGCAGGATTACGTGGAATCAAAGGTACCGCCCCTGGCTTTGAAGGTGATAAAACATATGAATGAAAAGGACCCTATTACACTAACAAAAGGTGAAAAAGCTCCTAACTTCTCACTACCAGCAATAAACTCTGATGGAACAGAAATAGAAATCAAACTAAATGAAGAACTAGTATCTAAAAAAGTACTTCTAGTTTTCTATCAAGATGATGGCATGCCNATTTGCACCAACACCTTGAACGCCTTTTCACAAGAACACACACTATTGAAGGATGCTGGAATTGCTGTTTTCGGGATTAACAGTAACGGACTTGGCTCACATAAACGATTCCAAGAACGGGACTGCTTCCCCTTTCCACTCATCAGTGATTTTCATGGAGAAGTAATNCAATCATTCGGTTTATGGAATGCTGATGAACAAAAATCTTTTCGATCGATCGTAGTAATAGATCAAAATCAAACTATTTTGCATATTGAACCTCATTTCAACCCTTCAAATTTGAATGCCTATGCTGCAATATTTGAAACACTAGAATTAACTGAACAGTAATTTTATGAAGAGTTTAATTTCTGATAGGTGAAAATGACTGATTATTCAGACAAAGTTGTTCAACATTTTGAAAATCCACAGAATTCAGGAATTCTGGAGAACCCAGATGGGGAAGCGATTGTTTCAAATCCCGTCTGTGGAGACACTATGAGTGTAACCTTACGGATTAAAAACTTAACGATAGTTAATATGCAGTGGCAAACACGCGGTTGCCCCGCTGCTATCGCAACAAGTTCATACACAAGTGAATTTGTTCGAGGTATGTCGTTAAAGGAAGCACGTGAAGTTTCAAGGGAAGTAATCACCCAAGGCATAGGGGGTTTACCCAGAGATAAGGGGCATTGTAGTGTTCTCGCCGCTGATGCTCTGAAAAAAGCAATATCCAGTTATGAGAACAAACAAAAAACCTTGTAGCGAGCTATAAGATTGAAAAAACCAGCACATTGTGAGTAAATCAGATATTATCTTCCAGTTCAGAATCTAAAAAGGCAGGGACCATGACCGGTTTATTTCTTTACAGTCCTATCGCATTGGGCGTAATTTTCGTTCTTATTTGGGCAACTTCAGTGATCCTTGTAACAATTCCTGCATTTTCAGCACGAGGGAAAGCCCAAGTTGTTAGGTTGTCCATAGCCGGATTATTCTTGTTTGCAGAAGCGGTGCTATTAATTACTCTCGCAGTATTAAACAGTCAAGAAAAGATTTTTCAGTAGCTTAAATAAGTCTGAGGGTTGGCTTCCGACCTGGACGCGGATCGTAATTACTTTTGAACATTTCAAGCTTGTCACGCTCAATAAGGTATTTTCCTGCAAATAGGGTTGCCGGCACTTTCTTCTGTTTGATCAATCGCCTCAAACTTTGAGGGTGTATGCACAACTCACTTGCAGCATCAATTAGGTCTAGGTAATTATCTAATGGTCCGGCCACAAAGTCCCCACAAATACAAATATTCTAGAGTCTCAAAACTACCACAATGGCAGACTCGACGTCCAGTAACTGATTTACTAAGACTTCGGCAATGTGAGTGCCATTACTAAAAGATCCCGCTCTTCACCATTCATGTCTGTCACCCAGCCACGAAGTATTGTTTGTAGTTGAAAGCCAAGTCGTTCAAAAACAACCATCGCGGTGTGTTGCTCAAGAGTCATGTTTGCGATTAATTTTCGAATCCCAAAGGTGGGAGCAACAAAACGAATCTCTCCGGCTAGAGCCGCTCCAAGCCCAGTGCCTCTGTAATCTGGATGTACATTAATGCGAATTTCACCAACATGCCGTGACCAGATAGCAGAATCAATATGCAAACTTGCATACCCAACCACTCTTGCACCTACAGATGCCAAAACGGTAAAGACCTGCCCCCCTTCCACAGAAGTAAGCCACGAATCAATAACGGATTCATTTGTAATATCTTGTCGTAAATACAAAAGATCCTCGGATGGCAACGCCTCAATTAAGTTCTCGAGTTGTTCCCGATCTTCAGGTTCCAGTGGCTTAAACAGGATAGATGTACCGTCGCGCATAACACCCTCGGTTGGATAACGCGACGAAAATTCCAGATTTTCTAAATTAGTCATTACTTGATTATCCGAGTTAAAGCCGTAACTGCCAACGCATCAATCAACATCCTCTACCTCACCACTCGCATCCAACCTACTAATAAAGCTATCACACTTACGACAAGGTAAAGATGGATATCTTTTAAGGCCGTTGTCAAAAGATGCAATTTCACAAAGCCAGAAGGAAGATGACCGTTTTGTTGACACTATCCTAGTATTCTTACAAATGCTGCATAAGCCTACAGCAGGAATAAAACCAACCTGGTAAGAATCGTTTTCCGTCAAAGAATCCACCTTAGAAAGTTGTAAACAACATTAATTTCGCAAAACTGCTCCGTATTCCTTTTCAAGTCGATTAAGCAAACTTTTACGGCATTTCAAAACATCTTTATCTTTCAGAGTCCTATTTCTGGAACGATATCTGACAGCAAGACCTAATGACTTCATGTTTGGAGGTAACCCTGCGCCTCTATATTCGTCAAAAAGTTCAGCCTCACATAAAACATCTCCAGATCGATGTGCACAAACAAAAGCAACAATGTCTCCACTAGGTACATTTTCAGGAACAATTATGGCTAAATCATGTCGCGCATCAGGATAGCGTGGAGGTGGGGAATACTCAGGACGTGAATTAAGCGCATGCACTGCTTTGCTGAGCCAAAATTCAATCAGATAAACAGGTTCGTCGATATCAAAAAAACCGGTGACGGTTTCATCAATTTGCCCCACCAAAGCGACAGTTTCATCAGTTTTTGTAGCAACTGCTTCCGCGGCAAATCCAGTCTTTAAGGGGGACACATCTACATCCGTAAAACGTACATCAACTCCCTGTGAAAGAAGTAAAACTTCTAATACACCTTTCGCATCAAAGAAATCAAGTTTCTCAGTTTCTGGGCGCGTCCACCTTTCTAATCGCCCACCCCCAAGCACAGCACACATAACTGGCCTTTCTTCTGGAAGATTTTCTGCAACAGGCAAAAATTCAACACCGATCTCAAACAAACGCAGTGCCTGATCTTGGTGCTTACGATTATCTGCAAAAGTTCTTAAGAGAGAGGACCTTAATGAAGTTCGCAACCAAGTATGTTGAGAAGCTACGGGATTAGAGACAGCCAAAGGGTCTAATCGAACTTTGTCATTTGGGTTATTAACCCTCTCAAGATCTTCCTTCGAAGTCAGCGTATATGTAAGAATTTCCTGGAAACCAAGCCCACTAACAATAACTCGAGAGTTGTCTCGTAACATAGATAGAGGGTTTTCAATAGGATCTGGTAAGGCTCCAGCCAAATTAGTTGTAGGCAAATTTTCATATCCATAGATTCGTATAATTTCCTCAATAAGGTCATCAGCAATATCTATGTCTGTACGCCAATATGGTGATAAAACCTCAAAACTTTTACCACCTTTATTTTCAGTTATGTCAAAACCAAGGCTCTCCAAAATACGAACTATATTGACATTGCTGATTTCAATACCCAAGACCTGTTCTATACGTTCAGTAGAGAGTTCAATTAAGCTAGGATTTGAATCCCCGGGATGAATATCCAACATACCTTTCGCAGAAATTCCACCACATAACTTTTCAAATAGGTGTAGTGCCCGAGCCTGAGCAAAATCAACCATCCCTGTTCCAAGACCCTTTTCAAAACGTGTTGATGCTTCACTCCTGAGCTTTAAATTCGTTGAACCACGTCGTATCCCTGCAGGAGAAAAATTTGCAACTTCTAAAAGAATAGATTTTGTATTTTGTGTGACTTGACTATTCAAGGAACCCATAATTCCAGCAACCGCAATCGGCCTTTCACTATCACAAATTGCAAGTATGTCTTTGGTCAGTTCCCTTTCAACTCCATCTATTGTGACTATGGATTCTCCTTCCTTAGCCTTCCTAATAACGATCTTCTGATCACTGATACTCTCATAATCAAACGCATGCAAAGGCTGACCTGTTTCCAACATCACATAATTAGTCACGTCGACAACATTATTGATAGGACGTACACCATGTGCCCTCAATCGTTTTTTAAGCCACTCTGGCGAAGAGCCTATTTGGATTCCATGAATAACCGCTGCTGTATAACGAGGGCATAGATCAGCATCCTTGATGTTGACATCAATACAATCAGATACTGGGCGATCCGATTCCAAATGTCCTGTCTCTGGTATAAGAAGTGAGCTCCCCTCTAAGGCTGCAATTTCCCGAGCTATACCTACAACCCCCAGAAGATCAGCACGATTCGCCCAAGTGTATAGATCAAAAATTACATCTCCTTGGACATCAGACAGAGCAGCACCAATGGGAGCATCCTCAGAAAGTGTTAAGACTGCTTCATGATCATCGCTAATCCCTAGTTCTTTTTCACTAAGTATCATCCCTGCAGACTCAACCCCCCTAATGGGACGTGCCTTTAATGCTGCTTTCTGACCAGTCTTCCCATCAACTAAAAGTGCCCCTTCACGAGCAAACGCAACTCTCTGTCCTACAAAAATAGTAGGATCGCCACAAATTACTTCCTTTGATTCACTATCAGTAATTTTGATAGTGGCTACTTGCAAACGGTCAGCATTCGGATGTTTGGCTATGGCTGCTATTTCTGCAACTGTAATAAGAACTGGGTCCCAATCCTCACCAACAACCTCAAACTCTTCAACTTCCGCTATCGAATTAGTAATCCTTCTTGCCAATTCGTCAGGTCGATAATTTTCATCAATCGCAACTAAATCACGTAGCCAGTTAATAGAAAGTTTCATTTTATTGCAGAGAATTGAGCTAAAAAGCGTAAATCGTTTTGATAAAAATGTCTTATGTCATCAATACCCCATCGCAGCATTGCTACACGTTCAATACCAACACCAAATGCAAAACCAGTAAATTTCGAGGAATCAAATCCAGCATTTTCAATGATCTCTGGATGAACCATTCCAGCACCCAGAATTTCTATCCAGCCTGCACCATGGCACGTNCGACACGAACCGCCAGCACCAGAACATATGAAACAATCAATTGCCATTTCTATTCCTGGTTCTACAAAAGGGAAAAAACTATGGTGAAAAATAATTTCTCGATCTTGTCCAAAAAGACGACGTGCAAAACCATATAACACACCTTTTAGATCACTCATTGTAATTCCTTCATCCACAGCAAGCCCCTCAATTTGAGTAAGCATCCACTCATGAGTCGCATCCGTTGCTTCCTGCCGATAACATTTTCCAGGTACTAAAACACGGATAGGCGGATCATTCTTTTCCATAACCCTTATCTGGTTAGGTGAAGTATGAGTCCTAAGTAACATCGAACGTTCCCCATTGACCAGCGTATCCACCCAAATTGTATCCCACATATCCCTGGCCGGATGTTCTTTGGGAATGCGCACAGCATCAAAATTGTAATGTTCCCATTCAACTTCAGGCCCTTCAAAAACCTGGAATCCCATATCCTCAAAAACTGCAATGCAATCATTCATCGTCTGTGTGATGGGATGAAGAGCGCCAAAACTCTGAGGGCGACCTGGCAACGTAACATCTATAGCAACATCATGTACTTCTGTATTGCTCTCGATACGAGTAATTGCGGCTTTCAGCTCACTTTCCAATAATTTCTTTAGGGAATTTGCGGCCTTCCCAAAGTCACTTCGAGTCTCACTGGGCTGATCGCTTATTGAACGAAGTAATTGGTTGACTCGACCATCTTGACGACCGAGCCAAAGCACTCGCCAAGCTTCAAGCTGTTCAGACGTCACTGAATCAGAAAGCGTTGCTAGTGCCTCTTCACGAAATTTAGAAATTTGGTCTTCCGAAGTGGTCACGTCAGTAAATTATAGAGCTTAACTAGCTATGTGTCCTTTCTTAGGCTTTTATAAACAAGTAACCAATTAAAGAAAAACTTCCAAAAAAACAATTTTCAAGGATAATTAAAAGAAACTCACTAAGGGGGATAACATGGTAAGAGGATATGTATTAATTGAAACAGACGTAGCCAGTGCTAAAAGTGTTGGTCTTGAATTAACTTCTCTATCATATGCCGGCACTACAATAGTTTCTGTAGATACGGTTACAGGACCATTTGACGTAATAATGCAAATCGAAGCAACTGACTTGGACACATTGGGTAATTCTATTACTGATGCCATCCAAAGCGTTGATGGTGTCCAACGTACCACTACATGTCTTGCAGTACGACTTACAAAGGAGTAAATAATTGACCCTGCCAGTTTCTCAGATGATTAGTGTCGAAGAGGCACGAGAACGCATTCTTCAGCTCATTGATAGGATGCCAAGCTACTTAACACCTATAGACGAGGCTCTTGGGCAAGTCTTGGCAAATAAAGTAATAGCGCCTTTTGACATCCCCCCACTAGACAACACCGCAATGGATGGATATGCCGTACGTGCAAGCGATACCCAAGGTGCTGATACACATCACCCTGTACGACTCAAAGTAATTGCAGATTTAGCAGCAGGCTATATAGCTGAACAAGAAGTGGGGGAAAATGAAGCTATCCGCATAATGACAGGAGCAGCTATTCCAAAGGGAGCAGATGCAATAGTCCCTTTTGAAGAAACGGATGAACAAAGCCAAAAACTTCCTGAAAAAGGAAAGCTACAAACACATGTCAATATTCTAAAAGCAGCAAACAAAGATGCGAATATACGATTTCGCGGAGAGGATATCCGCGAAAAGCAAACAGTCCTTGAGGACGGAAGAATGATTCGGGCCTCCGAAATTGGAGTTCTTGCCAGCATAGGTTTAACTAAAATTGAAATATTTAGAAAACCCGTAATTGCGATTCTTTCTACTGGAGACGAAATCGTAACCCCTGGGGAAAAGCGAAACCCTGGACAAATATATGATGCCAATACGCAAATGCTTGCGGCTTTAGTTAAACAATTCGGTGGCATTCCTCTTGTGCTTGGAATTGCCAAAGATACCGTAGAAGATCTCACCCTTAAGCTCCGAAGTGGCTTTAATGCTGACATGATTGTGACCAGTGCAGGTGTTTCACGAGGGGATTTTGATGTAGTCAAAGATGTTTTAGCAAATGAAGGGGTAATTGACTTTTGGACAGTTCGAATGAAACCAGGAAAGCCCTTGGCTTTCGGAACATTTCATACAGCAACAGGAAAGACAATCCCTCACTTAGGACTACCAGGGAATCCCGTAAGCTCTATGGTAGCTTTCGAGCTATTTGGACGGCCCGCTCTTTATAAAATGCAAGGCCGATCAGACTGGGAGAGGCCAGTGATACAAGCAATCACACAGGACAAAATAGTGAACACCGACGGAAGACGTTTTTTTGCTCGATGCATTGTTTCGAAAAATGCTAATGGAACACTAATAGCAAGCTTAACCGGTCCTCAAGGCAGTGGCATTCTAACAAGTATGAGCGCCGCCAACGGATTAACCATAATTCCTGAAGAAACACCGCATGTAGAACCCGGAGAACCTATTAATGTGATGATGCTGGATTGGGAGCAAAAACTGTTTTAAAAGCTTACTTTTTTTCAATCTTGTTGTTTTTAACGATCGGCCTGTTGGGTTGCGCAAAAAATGAACAGAACCCAGTAGAGCCTAATACACTCGAATACTTTTTGGAGATAGCACTAGGTATCGAATATGGAGAAAGGGGAGATCCGGTTCTAGAACGGTGGGAATCAGACTGGAAACTATTTGTTGGCGGAAATCCGACTAAAAGTGATCTACTGTGTCTGACATCAATTACAGAAAAAATCGCCTCGCTCACAGACATACAAATTGTAGAAGTGGAAGAAGACTCTGCCAATATTAAAATCTTCTTCTTACCTGAAAGTGAATTCGGTAAACGTGATTCGTATTATCCACCGGGAAATGTTGGCTATTTTGTCGTCTATACAAAAAAGAGTGGGGAAATCATACGGGCATTAATCCAAATCTCGAGTGAAGATCCCGGTAAAGAACGTTGCCACGCTATAGCGGAAGAACTAAGTCAAATTACTGGACTTTACGCGGATTCTTTTACAGAAAGTGCTTCACTTTTTTTTCAAGGTTTTAGTAATTTACAAACCTTGTCGGACTTGGATGAGACAATAATGCGATTACTCTATGACCAACGATTAGAAATAGGAATGTCAGAAGAAGAAATTAGAATGGCATTAAAAAATTAGTCGTCTAATAAATCTGGTCTACGATCCAGGGTTCGTTTATAGCGTTGTTCTTCTCTCCATTTACTAATTTCGGCATGATGCCCACTCAATAAAACATCTGGAACAGACCATCCATTGAAAGTAGCGGGTCTTGTATATTGTGGATACTCAAGTAGACCATCTGCAAAAGAGTCATATTTTGCAGAATCCGCATCGCCTAAAACACCAGGAATCTGACGAACCATTGCTTCTATTAAAACCATTATCGGTAACTCCCCGCCACTTAAAACATAATCACCAATCGATATCTCTCGATCTACAAAATTCTCTATAAATCTTTCATCAACCCCCTCATATCGCCCCGCAACCAGAATTAATCTAGACTCCTTAGAAAAATCGCGTACCAATGAATCTGTCAACCGCTCCCCTTGTGGGGAGAGATAGATAACTTGCCCTTTTTCTTCTGCAAGAGCCTGAACTGAATTCAACGCTAACTCAAGAATATCTACTCTAAGGACCATGCCCTGCCCTCCACCGAATGGCGTATCGTCCACAGTTTTATGGCGGTCAGAAGCAAAGCTTCTAATGTCATGAACAAACAAATCAAACAAGCCCTGTTCTTTGCCTCGCCCAATTACTGAAATATCGAGCGGACCAGGAAACATATCAGGGAATAACGTAAGGACATCTATACGCATTTTTTTTCACACAAGTTATTAATTATCATGGCTTGTAGGCCCAGCGAGTAATTCTGCTATATGAGGTATCAATGGTTCGATGATATCTAAACCCTCAGCAACACCATTGACACTACCCGGTAGATTAATGATTAGCGTCTTTTTTCGTGTTACTGCAACCCCTCGAGACAAAACCGCATAAGGGGTAAAGGTTTGCCCGCTAATAGTAAGAGCAATTGGAATACCGGGAACTTCACGTTCAGCAATGTCCCTTGTTGCCTCTGGCGTAACATCACGTGGAGTCAATCCAGTTCCGCCGGTAGTGAAGATAATGTCTGCCACCAATTCATCAGACCATAAAGCCAAAGTTTGTGAAATTAATGCTCTATCATCAGGAACAACTTCACGTCTTACAACTTCATGTTTACCAGATACGCAGCGCTCAAAAATCAGATCACCTGAAGAATCAATTCTTGTCCCAGATGCAGCAGAATCTGAAGCTGTGAGAATAGCAATTCGGACCATTTCCCAATATTACGATATTTAGTTCTTCAAAAGGCTTGTAATGTCTCACTAATATCCCTAATATAGGGGGAAGAATGGTGTAGATTCCCAAATCTGCCCAAAATAACCCTAAAGGATACGGTTATGACGCGTTTTCTAGGCGCTTTTGAGTACCATCTCGATGACCGCAACCGTGTCCAGCTGCCACCAAAAATACGTGAAGCTTTTTCTGAAGGCGCGATACTAGTCAAGGGTGGTGAGGAATGCATTGAAGTTTATACGCATGATGGGTTTGAAGTACTTACTGATGTGGTAGACAAAGCACCTAGATTATCTTCGGGGAGTGAAAGTTTAAATCGTGCAGTTTTTTCAACAGCACGGGAGATTCCGAGAGACAGACAAGGCCGGATAAGTATTCCTCAGGAATTACTCCAACACATAGGTTTGGTCAATGACGAGGTAAAAAAAACCGAAACCAGACAATCCGTTGTAATAGCAGGAGTTGGTTGGAGGCTGGAAATATGGGCCAAGGATACTTGGCAACAAAAAGAGGAAGGTCTTCCGCAGGATCGAATCGAAGCACTAGAACGACTAGCACTTGGTGAAAGTAGCAAGGCGGAGTAATGACGGTAATGGCACAAGCAAAAACACACCAACCTGTCTTACTTGAAGAGGCCTTAGCGTTTCTCCGTGTAAAAGAAGGGGGTACGTATGTCGATGGAACAGCAGGCGGTGGTGGCCATAGTGAAGCTATCGCAAAAGCTATCGGACCAAAAGGTCATCTGGTCTGTATCGACCAAGACCTAGAAGCATTAAATCGAACGCGCACGAGGCTGGCTCCGTTTGGGAGGCGGGTCAGCTTTGTACACGATAACTTTCGAAATCTAAAGAATGTAATGCGTACTCAAGAACTCATGTCAATTGACGGCATTTTGCTTGACCTAGGAATATCATCAATTCAACTTGATAGCGGAGAAAGAGGATTTTCGTTTAATCTGGATGGCCCACTAGATATGCGCCTTGATCGTTCAAGTGATGATTTAACTGCAGCGGAAATAATTAACACTACGGACGAAAACAGTCTCATTCAGATTCTGAGAGACAATGGTGAAGTTCAAAACGCAAGACGAATAGTTAAAGCAATCATCGCATCAAGACCAATTTACACAACAAAAGAAATTGCTCGAGTCGTCGAGCAGGTCACGGGAAACGCTTGGGATCGGAAGAAAAAACACCCCGCCACTACCGTATTCCTAGCGTTGAGAAGTATAGTGAATGGCGAACTCGATAGCCTTCGCAATGTACTTCCTCAAGCCTATGGCCTGCTCGGCAAACCTACCAAAAGTTATGAAGGCGGACACATAGTAGTACTCAGCTTCCATTCGCTCGAGGACCGAATTGTTAAGCAATCATTTGCACTTGAATCCACTAATTGTATTTGTCCAAAAACATTACCTTTGTGCCGATGTGAACATAAGGCAACTCTGAAAAAATTGAATAAAAAAGCAATACGCCCCACAGAAAGTGAAATTGCTAAGAACCCACGTGCACGGAGCGCTATATTACGCGCTGCTCAACGTATCAGGTAGTAATAATGGCAACAAGACAACAAGCATTAGCAAGATTTCCTCAATCTACCTTAACGTTGCGTTGGGGGTTGATCGTTTCAATATCGCTACTAGCTCTTAGTGCCCTTATCCCTGTTCTGCAGGCAAGTTTAATAACAACTCAAGGGCATGATCTTCAACTTCTTAAACAAAATCGAACTCGATTAACTTCAGAAATTAGATTACTTGAATCAGAATTGGCAGGACTAAATTCATTAGAACGTATTGAAAGACGTGCACGCGAAATCGGATTAATAGATCCAGATACCCCACCAATATTTATTCAAATCTCTAACAATCTCACATCAGTAACGAAAACAACAGAGGGACTCCCCGGGAAAGAAATAAGTGATTCGAACCCGACTCTGTGGTGGAGGTCAATCTTCAAAGAAGACCAACACTAATTTAAATAAGCGGTCATGGGAGAGGCCGCAACGAAGGAATACATGGCGCAAAGAAGTGCCAGAAAAACACGTCGAGTATGGCTCCCCATTCTACTCTTTGGAGCCTGCTTCGCTGTCCTCCTCGGACGACTAGTCCATATACAAGTTATTAATCACGACAACTATTCTGTACAAGCAGAAAACACACTTATCGGAAACGACATATTAGAGGCTCCTCGTGGAAAAATATTCGACAGAAATGGGCAGCCCCTTGTCTTGAGTATCGATACATGGGATTTATATATTTCAACGAGAGCTTGGTCTGTTAACGAAACAGCTAAACAAGCAGCAAAAACAATAGCCCATGAAACAGGATTAGATGATAAAAAGCTACAGCTACTTGTACATGAAAGTTCGCTCGTCGACCAAGTCGTCGCACGAGATCTTTCATATGAAACAGGCTTGAAGCTTATGGATCTAGCACCTCTTGGTGCAGTTTTACTTCCTAATACAGCTAGAAGTTATCCAAACGGAAAACTAGCATTAGAAATACTTGGATTTATAGGAACAGACAACCTAGGTCTGGCAGGAATTGAGGCAGTATATGACTCGCTGTTAGCCGGTGAGCCTGGGAACTTTGTTTACGAGCGTGATAGCAGAGGGACACCTATTCCATTCGGGATACACATTATCGATGAACCAGCTGCAGGTTCCTCTATAAAACTAACTATAGATCGACGTATTCAATCGATCGCTGAAAAAGAACTAGCCAGAGCCTTAAAAGAGAATGAGGGTACTGGGGGAACAATAGTAATTATGGATCCGTTTAATGGTGAAATTTTTGCTTTAGCCTCCGAACCAGAGCTTTCAGCAATCACACAACTCTATGAACCTGGCAGCGTTCTAAAGGTGATTACTGCAGCAATTGGTTTAGACCTTGAGATTATTACACCAGAGACGACATATTTTGATACCGGAATAACCTACGTTCATGGAGAACCTATACAAAACTGGGAATCACGTAGTTATGGATTAACAACTATGACAGAGGTACTCCAACACAGCATCAATACCGGATCAGTATTTATGGTCGAACAGATCGGAGCTGAAAACTTTCATAAATATCTGGAAAGGTTTTCATTTAACACCGCAACAGGCATTGACTTGCCAAAAGAAGCAGAAGGGATTGTTCCCACCCCAGACGACAAAAACTGGAGTCCTGTTGACTTAGCAACACAATCATTTGGCCAATCAATTAGCATCACTCCACTACAATTAATTCGAGCTTTTGCAGCCACTATAAACGGGGGATACCTTGTCCAGCCCCATATCCTTATGAGTTCATTATCAGAATCAGGGGAACAGGATGAATTTGAGAAAAAGCAGGGCTTAAAAGTCATAAGTCCAGAAACAAGTACCTCAATTAGAGAGATGCTTAACAAAGTTGTTAATACATACACTTGGCATCCAGCACGACCCAGACACTATAGTTCTGGCGGAAAATCAGGGACTGCAAACATACCTGCTATGGGAGGCTATAGCGAAGATCAAATCATATCTTTTATGAGTTTTGCTCCTCTAGAAAATCCTCGAGTGGTAATACTTGTGAAAATTGATCGGAACAAAAACAAATTGACAGGTACTGAAGCCGCAGGACCTGTAATAGCTCGTTTAATAGATAAAACTTTGCCGCTACTTAATGTCCCACCGACTGCTAGATATGTAGGCGTCAAATGAACACATCCTTGACAACTACATTCGTAGCAGACGTTTTAAAAAAATCCGGTGGAAGTGTACATTCATTCCACCGAGGGGATATAAAAGGCGGTGTTGCAGATTCACGAAAAGTGAAAGGTGGTGAACTATTTGCAGCTTTTAGAGGCGAACATTTGGACGGAAACGATTACGTCAAAGAAGCTCTAGAGGCTGGTGCAAAAGCTATTATTTGTGAACAGGCCCCAGAAGGAAATTGGCCAGATCAGACAATCATTACTGTTCAAGACACACGACAAGCTTTACTTAAGCTCGCACAATCTTGGAGGAAGGCATGTGACCCGTTCGTCATTGGCATCACAGGTACTGTAGGAAAAACAACAACAAAAGAGTTGACTGCAGAAGTACTTCAAAAACGATTCAAGACACACCATAGTCCAGGCAATTTTAACTCTAAAGAAGGACTACCCTTGGCATTACTTAGTCTCACATCAGAAATGGAAGTTTCTGTATTAGAGATGGGGATGGACAGCCCCGGGGAAATAGCTACTCTCTGTCAAGTCGCTGAGCCGCAATGTGGCGTTGTATTGAACATAGGCACAACCCACTTAGAAAAGTTAGGGACTATGGAAGCAATTACACGAGAGAAACTTTCTCTTGTGAAAAGCTTGGATATCGCAGCGACCGCAATTCTGAACATTGATGATCTAAGAATCGAACCAGTCATCAAAGAACTCTCCTGTAATGTCATTACCTTCGGATCCAATGAAAAAGCTATGTTGAAACACGGCCCCGTAAAAAATCTCGGGTTAGATGGCAGTAGGTTCTCAGTCAATTGGCTAGGCCAAGAGGCAGATGTTCGATTACGTATGCCGGGAATCCACCTTGTCCACAATGCACTCGCAGCAATCGGGGTACAGATCGTCCTCGGGGCTGAACTGGAATATGCAGCGAGAGCTATCTCTGAAACAGATGCATCGAGCCGAATGAAAATACGACATGGGAAGAACGGCATAATTCTACTTGATGACACATACAACGCTAGCCCGCTATCCGTCGCAGGAGCGCTAGGGTTTCTAAAGGATCTTCAAGGAAGAAGGATAGCTTTCCTAGGTGAAATGGCTGAACTAGGAACACAATCAGATATTGAACATAGACGTATAGGCACAATATCGGCAAAATCATGCGATCTTTTATACCTAGTAGGTGAACGGTGTCAGTTAATTTTCGAGGAAGCAAAACAAACTGGACACAAAGATGTGTATTGGTTTAACAACAAGGAATCTGCGCTTCAAGCACTTCTTAAGGAATTAACATCCGGAGATATCATTTTATTAAAGGGGTCTCGTTCAGAAGAATTAGAATCATTGATCCCAAAGCTTGAGGCTAAAATATGATAAACGCACTAATGTCGGGGGGCATTACATTTCTGGTGGCAGCCGGCATTGGATGGCCCATAGTGTCTTACCTAAAAAGACAGGCCCCAGGGAAAGCCATTAGTAGTGACCAACCTGAAACACATAAAGCTAAAGAGGGCACTCCTACATTTGGCGGCTTTATCATTTGGGTACCTACATTTGTCGTTACTGCAATCGCAGTAGACTGGATAACACACCGTTCAATTCTGCTCCCCTTAGGGATGATAGGTGCCACAGGCGCTATCGGTTTTTTAGACGATTTAGGAACTTTGCAAAGAGGTGGGCTTACTAAGGGCCTTTCTTGGCGTATTAAGCTGACCCTTTTAACTATATTTTCATTTGTAGCAGCTTGGATTCTTTTCCAGGAACTACATGTTCAATCACTTAATGTCCCTTGGTTAGGACAATACGAACTTGGTCCAAGCTACATTGCAATAGCAGTCATCACAATTGTTGCAACAACGAGTGCTGTAGCAGTAACCGATGGACTTGATTCATTAGCAGGTGGCACAACTCTTCTAGCATTCATAGCCTATGGAATTATTGCTTTTATCCAAGGACAAGATTTTGTTGCAACATTTTCCTTCATCATCGCAGGGGCAAATCTTGGCTTTTTATGGTACAACGCCTATCCAGCAAAAATCTTTATGGGGGAAACTGGTGCTCTTGCTCTTGGTGCAAGCCTCGCAATTGTAGCTCTAATGACAGGCCATTGGCTTCTGCTCCCTCTAATTGGGATAGTGTTTGTCTCAGAAGCTGTTAGCAACCTTGCACAAATCAGTTATTACAAATTAACAAACGGCAAACGTCTACTTAGACGCGCACCTCTACACCACCATTTTGAAGAATTGGGATGGGAAGAAAGCGGTATAGTTACCCGTTTTTGGGTTATCGGTCTTGCAGCAGCAATGGTAGGAATTGCATTGGCCTTGGCGGTTCCGGAGTAACAATGAATTCTGATAAAAATATGTTCAAAAATAGAAATTTTTCAGGAAAAAAAGTCCTTGTCTACTCACTCGGAATTGAAGGACAAGATCTTGCTCGATGGTTTATGCGTCATGGAGCAGAAGTAACTGCTTCAGATACAAGAACGGAACAACAATTGCAATCTGCAGGGGCATATATACCAGAAGGGATCTCACAAGTTTTCCAAGGTCAGCCTTTAATAGCTCCGGACGGTTTTGATCTAGTTGCTACCTCACAGTCAATCCTGACAACAAACAAAGCTATCGTTCGTGCAAAAAAAATAAATGTACCTGTAGTTTCACAAATGCAATTAGCGTTGGAAATTTGTGATGCTGATGTCATTGGTATAACAGGATCAAATGGCAAATCTACAACTACTGCACTTGCTGGTTTTGCAGCTGATGCCGCCAACATAAAAACCCTAACCGGAGGAAATTTAGGCGGTACTTTATTAGAACGAATTGAAAAGCTTAAAAAACCTGCGAAGGCGTTCCTTGAAATTAGCCATACACAACTTCAGTACATCAAAAGTTCACCCCATATAGTAGGAATAACGAATATTACCGCCAATCATTTAGACCAATTTAGTTGGGAAGATTATGTTGCTTTAAAAATCAGTATCCTCAAAAATCAAAAATCAAAAGATATCGCAATTCTGAATAAAGATGATCTAGTTACTTGGAAAAACAAGGGAACGGTCAAAGGAAATATACATACTACCTCACTCAACGAACCGATTACTGGCAATGGAAGTTGGATTGAAAACAAAAAGATCTTTGCGCGTTTTAATGGAGAAGCAGAATCAATTGTTGATTTATCTGAGATAAAGCTTAAAGGAAGACATAACTTAGCCAATGCATTGATGGCTACGTCCTTGGCCTATTCAGCCCAGATTCCGAAGGAAGCAATTCAGAATGCTTTAAGTAATTTTCCTGGCCTTCCACACCGACTAGAAACTGTTGGCACAACAAAAGGGGCTCCATGGATTAACGATAGTATTGCAACAACTCCAGAACGCACGATAGCCGCTCTGAATAGTTTTACAAAACCAATCATTTTGCTCCTAGGAGGACGAGGGAAAAACCTCCCCTTGAAAGATCTACGTGAGCAAATTTCCAAAAGGTGTACGTCAGTTATTTGCTTTGGCGAAATTGGAAAGGATTTTGCACAAGAACTTAAAAATGTAGTGCCTATAGAAATTGTCAGCACCCTAGAAGAAGCTGTCGCTAAAGCTTCTCAAGTAGTTTTGGCGAATGAGCTAATACTGCTTGCGCCTGCAGCAAACAGTTTTGACGCCTATCCAAATTTTGAAATACGGGGTGAGCATTATCGCCAATTAGTTACCGACCTTAATGACTTCATACCTTGGTCAGAAAATGGAGTTAGTGATGGCAATTAGCAACCCTACAGAAAAGCTACGGATCTCACATCCGGATTACGTTTTATTAGCTTCAATTGCGTTATTGACTTTTACCGGAATCATTTTTGTTTATAGCTCNAGTTTTGCAACGGGAATAGTTCAATTCAATAATGCGAACCATTTTGTCATAAGACAAACAATTTGGGTTTTAGTTGGCTCAGGTCTATTACTACTCGGATTGTCACTCGACTATCGCAAATTGAAAAAATATGCCTTACCTCTTCTGCTCATTTCAATCATTCTGCTTGTACTTGTTTTAACACTTGGCGAAACATATAACGGTGCACAACGTTGGTTAAGTTTTGGAACTCTAAACTTTCAACCCTCAGAACTGGCAAAACTAGCAGTTATTATTTATCTAGCAGCATGGCTCTCAGCTAAAGCTGAACGAATTCGAAGCCTCCAACATAGTTTGGTCTTTGTTCTAATGATTGGTGCTATGTCTTTACTTCTACTCCTACAACCCGATCTTGGTACAACAGTTCTTATCTTGGGAATTGCATTCACAATGTTCTGGGCTGCAGGAGCAGCATTCATACAAATTTTAACACTCGGACTCACGGGTAGTGCTGCAATTTTTTTACTTGCCATCATGGAGGGTTACCGTTTAGACAGATTATTTTCTTTCCTCAGTGCTGAAGCTGAACCACTAGGAAGAGGGTTTCAAACACTACAGTCACTGATAGCGCTTGGAAATGGGGGTATCTCAGGTCTCGGGCTAGGAGCTAGTAGAGGAAAATTTTTCTATATCCCTGAAAGTCATACTGATGGAATTTTCGCAATCATCGGGGAAGAACTTGGTCTGATAGCTACAGTTGCAATTCTAATTTTATTCGCAAGCCTAATGTTAAGAGGCTACCAAATTGCGCAGAAATCAGATACGCAATTTGGGTTTCTTCTAGCAACAGGGATTACGACCTGGATAGTACTGCAAGCATTGCTAAACATTGGGGGAATTACTCGGGTTATTCCTTTAACAGGTCTACCCATACCACTTCTAAGTTACGGAGGAAGTTCACTTTTGGCCTTGATGCTAGCTATAGGGATCCTGGCAAATATTTCTCGCAAACAAACTCTGCCACTGACTAAAAATGAGGGTACATCATGAAAGTTGTGATTGCAGCAGGGGGTACTGCTGGACATTTGTATCCTGCGTTTTCAACAGTACAGGCTCTAAGAGAATTACTGAAAGCTGATCAGTCCTCCCTTGACGCCCGAGTATTCGGACCAGATACCCGAGGAGAAAAAGCTCTAACTGAAAAAGCGGGACTATCCTTTGAAAACATCCTTGCAGCTCCGCTACGGGGACGTAGACCTCTAAAACTGATCCTAAATATTTTCTTTATTCTGATTGGAACGATTCAGGCATTTTATCGACTATTGTTCTTTCGACCTGATGTCATACTCAGTACCGGCGGATACGGTTCAATTCCTGCCTGCATAGCCGGTCGGCTATTACAACTACCTCTTGTTATCTTCCTGCCCGACATAGAACCAGGACTCGCCGTAAGGTTTGAATCAAAAATAGCTACACATATTGCAACCAGTACAAAGAATGTCAATACCAGTTTGTCAAAGAAAAAGCTCTCGGTAACTGGCTATCCAGTCCGCAACAGATTCAACGAGTTAACAACAGATTCAGCAAGGATAAAACTGGGTTTAAAGGATAATGAAACCGTTCTATTTGTGAGTGGAGCTTCACAAGGTTCACAATTATTGAATAATTTCGTTTTCCAAGAGCTCGAAGACCTCTGTCAAAGCGCAGTAATTCTTCATATAACTGGAGAAAAAGATATCGAAGAAGCACTTGAAAAGCGTGCCGATCTCCCAGCGGATTTGGTCAACCGCTACCGCCCAGAATCCTTTTTTGANGATATACCGATTTTTATGTTCTCCGCTAACTTATCGATTATGCGAGCCGGTGCAAGCATTTTGGGTGAACTCCCAGCAGCTAAACTTCCAGCCATTCTAATACCTGGTGACTACGCAGGAGGGCACCAAAAAGCAAACGCACATTGGCTAGCTAACCAAGGAGCCGCAGTAATTATTGAAGAAAATGAACTGGTTCAGCTCAAGCAAAAAACATTGGAAATTCTTGCCAATGAAACAAGATTAAAAAAGATGAAAACCGCAATGCATAACATTGGGGAAATCACCGCAGCAAAAAATCTTGCCCACCTCCTTCTGGAGGCAAAAAGATGAACAAAATAAAATTCAATGGCAGCCGTGTACATATTATTGGAATTGGCGGAATACATATGTCAGCGATCGCCAGACTTCTAAAAGAACGAGGGTTAACTATTACTGGCAGCGACCTAGAGGAAACAGCGTTAACCAAAGACCTTAAATCGGAAGGTATTACAATCTTTTCGCAACATGATGCTAGTAACGTTTCTACCGCGGATTTAGTTATCACAACCGCTGCTGTGAAAAAAAACCATATAGAAATAGTAGAAGCAGAAAAGCGGAAGATTCCAATACTTAGACGTTCCGAAGCAATCGCAGAACTCATAGATGGAAAAAAAATAATCGCAATTGCAGGGTCACATGGAAAAACAAGCACTTCTACTCTGATAGCTACAATTTTAAAGCAAAGTAATTTCTCCCCCATGTATGTACTTGGGGGAGAAAGTCAGGATCTTACTAAAAATTCCGCATGGGGATCTGGTATACATTGTGTGGTCGAAGCTGATGAATACAAACAGGCTTTCCTTGATTATGAGCCCGACCTAGAAGTAATCACTAATATAGATGCAGATCATTTGGATGATTACGGCAGTAGAGAAAATTACTACAATGCATTTCTACAATTTGCAAAAAAACTCAAGTCCTCTGGGTTAATCTTGTTATGTGGGGATGACAAAGGTACCGGTCAATTATTAAGTGAGATTACCGATACAGGTTTACGATACGAATCTTACGGATTTGAAGAAACTAACACATGGGTTGCAAGAGATTTAAATCTTAATCATTCAGGGGCCAGGTTCGAGTTATCAGGCCCTTCAAATTTCGAACACGGGTTATTAGAAATTTCGGTACCAGGAAAACATGCCGTTCTTAATGCCTTGGCAGCAGCAGCCGTTTCTCTACATGAAGGGGTTCAATTCTCCTCGATACAAAAAACCTTGAAACAATTTCATGGGGTTAAAAGAAGGTTTGAACTTATTGGGGAAACAAGGGGAATTTCCGTAATTGATGACTATGCACACCACCCAACAGAAGTGCAGGCGACTTTGGAAACAACAAGAATGCGTTATACAAACCATCGGTTGATAGCAATTTATCAACCACATACATATAGCCGAACAGCCTATCTCTGGGAAAATTGGCTCAATTGTTGGAAAGGTCTAGATAAATTAATAATCTTAGAAACATATGCAGCTCGAGAACTACCGAATCAAGGAAAAACTGCAAACGAATTAGCAGATTCAATTACTTCTACTCCGACAATCTATGCAGCAACAGAACAAGAAGCTATCGAACACGCAATTCAAGAGACTAACGAAAACACCGTAATTCTTACGATTGGTGCCGGAAATATTACCAATATTGCCCCAAAAATTCTGGAGGCCATCGCATGAAATCTCGAGACCAACTTAAAAAAAATTTAGAGCAATTTGGTGAGATACGTTCAGATGAGCCTATGAAGACCCATACAACTTTCGGAATCGGTGGGCCCGCAGAAATATTTTTAACAGTTCGAACTAGTAACAATCTTGCAGAGGCTATCAGAATCACAAGTGAGGCTAACGCAGATTTATTCATACTCGGTAGTGGCAGCAACATTGTAGTAGGTGATAAGGGTATATCTGGAGTTGTAATAGATAACCGTGCCAAGAAGCTGAAACAAATAGACAAATTCCATTTCCAGATCGAAAGTGGTGCAAATTTCTCTGGTACTGCTAGAAGGATGTGTAGGTTCGGCTTGGCAGGCCTCGCATGGGCCGTTGGAATACCAGGAACATTTGGAGGGGCAGTTGTCTACAATGCAGGTGCTTACGGTGGATGTTTAAGTGATGTCTTAGTACGAGCGAATCTTTTTTCACCAACATCAGGAAGTGTCTGGTTCGATTCAGAAGATTTACAGCTAACTTATCGAAATAGTGTTCTTCAAAACAACCAGTTCAAACAACAAACAGTATTGGAAGTAGAGATCATGCTCCAGGAAGGGGATGCTACGTCACTTATTAGCGAAGTAGCCAAATATGATGAAAGACGTCTTTCTACTCAGCCAAGAGAACGTAATCCGGGTTCTATGTTTAGGAACCCCTCTACCCAACCTGCCTGGAAATTGATTGAAGCGGTTGGAATGCGGGGCATGACAAAAGGGGAAGCAAAGATTAGTGAGGAACATGCAAATTTCTTCGTCAATACACAACAAGCACAAGCAAAAGATGTGCTTTGGCTTGTGGAAGAAGCAGAAAAGCGAGTTTACGACACTTTCGGTATGAAATTAATTAGAGAAGTGAATTTTGTAGGAAAGTTTTAATGGCTGAACGTATAGCAATCATATTTGGCGGACAATCTGCAGAGCACGAAATAAGCGTTCGGAGTGCGCGCAGCGTTATCAACGCATTAGATGAAAAAAGATGGAAGGCTGTCCCTATTGCTATTTCGACAAGCGGTCAGTGGCTCAATGAATCGTACTCCACCAGCATACTCACTTCACAAAACAAACTAAATCACACACATGATGTGTCAGTACTAGAAAGTAGTTTGGAGACACTTAAAGGTTGCTTTGCAGCATTCCCCTTAATCCATGGAAAAACTGGAGAGGATGGGAAATTACAAGGCTTACTAGAAATGCTAAATCTCACATATACCGGTTCAGGAGTCGAGGCAAGCGCCCTAGGAATGGATAAGAGCCTTTCAAAAACAATTTGGCAATCAAAGGGATTACCGATCGCACGTATGGTTGTTCTCCAAAAAGAAAAACTTCAAGACTCCGACCAAGCAATCAGGGCTAAAGTGGCAAATGAGATTGGGTACCCTTGTTATGTTAAGCCATCAAGTGGCGGCTCAAGTATAGGGATTACGCGTGTTGAATCTGAAGAAAATCTTGTTTCAGCTATTGACGCCTCACTGCACTGGGACGACAAGGTTTTAATTGAAGAATTTATCGACGGTCAAGAAATTGAATGCGCAATAATTGGTAATTCAAAACCAATAGCGGCTTCCTGCCTTGGAGAAATATCTCCAACTGATGACTTCTATGATTATGACAGTAAATATTCGCCGGATTCAAAAGCCAAAATTTTTGTACCCGCACGTGTTAAAAAGGATACCGCTAACAAAATTCGCAACCTAGCCATTGATGCTTATCAAGCTATTGGATGCGAGGGATTTGCACGTGTAGATTGCTTTGTTAGCAAGGATGAAAAGATCATCTTAAGCGAAATCAACACGATCCCTGGTTTCACAGAAACTAGTCTCTTTCCACGCCTTTGGGAAGAGAGTGGGATCAGCTACAGCGAACTACTTACTCAAATCCTTGAACTCGCGCTCTCAAAGACGAAGGGAGTCAGCTGATGCAACCTCAAAAAATTATCAGACGTAAGGAAAGAAAAATTATACGTCGTCAAAACCAGGCCACTAACAGAATGTCGCACCTTAGTTTTGCAAAAACTAGTATTCGGATAGCTCTATTTAGCAGCATCTTCGTCCTAGCTGTTGTAATAGTTGTTAGCGTTTTTTCACCCTTCCTAAAAGTGAAGGAAATCAATATTGAAGGGATCGAACTTACTCCACGGCATCAAATCCAAGAAATAACACCACAAATGGGAAAATGGATGCCAACTTTAAAAACAAAACATGTTGCGTCAATAATTAATGAATTACCAACGGTTAAATCAGTCCAAATTACCAGAGAGTGGCCAGACACTGTCAGAATTATCGTGAGCGAGTTAGAGCCACGCATAGTATGGGAACAAGCTGGGGAAAACTATTTAATTAGCGAAACCGGCATAGTGCTGCAGACCCTTGAACTGACAAAGGTGTCACTACCGAAAGTTATCGGAACCTCTAAGTTTTCCTTGAAGCCAGGAGATAAAGTTAATGTTGAGGCAGTTAAAACTGCTTTACAAATCCCTAATCTAATATTGGATTCACTAGACACCGAAGTTACCGAAATATCAAACCTTCCTGGCGTAGGAATCAGAATTAAAACCTCTGATGGAAAATATTTATTAATCCAAAATGCAAAAAATCTTGAACTCCAAATACAAATTTGGAAACAAATAATTACTCAAGCAAAAATAAAAGAAATTGAATATACCGAAATCGATTTGCGATTTCAAAACCACCCTGTTCTTCGGAACATACAAAACAACAGAGAAACCAACTAACAAAAAGGAGCAATCATGAAACAGAAACATGCGGCTGCAGCCATTGACTTAGGAGCTACAAAAACAACTGTACTTGTCGGAAGTAGCGACACCGAAGGCCACACAAACGTAGAAGGGTTTGGCATGGTGGAATCTACTGGTTTTCAGAATGGTGGAATCGGAGATATTCAAAAAGTTCGTGCAGGAATTCAAGAAGCCACACGCCTTGCAGAAGAATCCAGCGGTACACGAATTTTAAGCGCGATTGTTGGTATCGCGGGAGAACATCTTCGTTCACAAAATGAAAGAGGAATTATTACAATAGCTGATCGCAATTACCCTATCACTGAAGAAGATCGTGAACGAGTACTAGAAATGGCTGGACAAATTAACATTTCTACAAGTCAGCAAATTATACATATGCTCCCAAGAAAATTTTGGATTGAGGGAACAGAGCACGTTGCAGATCCAGTTGGAATGTACGGTACTCGACTCGATGCCGAAACACATATAATTGTTGGCGCAGCATCTTCGATCGAAAATCTACGTCTATGCGTCGAAGGAGCAGGAGTCAAAGTCGATGGGTTTCTACCTGAATCCGTCGCAGCAGCAAAATCGGCTCTGACTGATGAAGAACGTATGCAAGGTGTTGCACTTATAGATATAGGTGCGAGTACTTCATCTATATGTATCTATGAAGAAGGTGCGGTATCCCATTCAGCAAGCTTGGCTCTTGCAGGTGAACATCTGACACGTGACCTGACACAAGTACTTAGATGTCCATGGGAAAGCGCAGAACAATTAAAAAAGACCTACGGGGTCGCAGTTTCTTCAATGGCACCACTAGAAGAAACAGTTGAAATACAAGCCTTTGGAAATCCTCCAGAAAAAACAATTCAAACCCGGCATGTCGCAGAAATTCTTCAAGCCCGTTGTGAAGAAATTTTACAAGAAATTGAAGTTGAATTACGCCGTACGAAAACACTCGAACGGATAGCTGCTGGTTTGGTGTTAACAGGAGGAACAAGTAGCCTCGAAGGCTTATGCCAACTGGCAAGTCAAAAGCTTCGACTACCTGCACGTATTGGCTATCCAACAAGGTTTGAAAACATCCCTGAAGAATTTAGTTCACCGCCCTTCGCAACCAGCGTCGGGCTCCTTGAATATGCTTTGCACGAGTCCAATCTATCTATTCAAAACACAACCAAACAACACTCTAGCAACATCGCATGGGGAGGCGTTGGACGCCGACTACGTGATTTTGGAAAAGGTTTCTTACCGCAATGAAAAGGAGGAAGGATAACCAAAAAAATATATTTTAAAAAAACTAGCCCGCCCAGCGGAAATCGTTAAATCACACCCCATATACATAAAGGAAAGAAACATGATGAATAATACTGACGAAAACAAACAAGCCACTATGTTACCTACAGAGAACGAAAAAGAACCCTGGGGTAATTATGATGAGGAACGTGCTGACATCCGCGTTATAGGCGTGGGTGGAGGTGGCGGCAATGCAGTAAATCGCATGGTCCAAGCCAAAATTCCGGGCATTGAATTCATAACAATTAACACAGACTCTCAAGCCCTTAAAGGCTCTGAAGCACCAACACGTTTACGTATTGGTGAACGATTGACACAGGGCCTTGGAGTCGGCGGAGATCCTGAAAAAGGAGCTCAAGCTGCCGAAGAAAACAGGAATGAAATTGCAGCTGCACTTGAAGGTGCCTCAATGGTTTTTGTGGCAGCAGGATTAGGTGGAGGAACAGGAACTGGTGCTGCTCCTGTAGTCGCAGAAATTGCTCGTTCTGTTGGTGCACTAACAATTGCGACAGTTACAACGCCATTCTCGTGGGAAGGATCACGTCGATCGGGATCGGCAAAACGTGGACTCGAAGAAATCCATGACAATGTGGATGCGATGATCGTAGTGCCAAATTCTAGACTTATAGAAATATGTCCAAAAAACTGCACAGTCGAACAAGCCTTTGAAACAGCTGATGATGTGCTGAAGCAAGCAATTCAAGCAATTGCAAACGTTATCAGCATAGAAGGAGGTATCAATTTGGACTTCAATGATGTCCGAAGTGTTATGCAAAATGCTGGGTCAGCTCTCTTAGCAATAGGTGAAGCATCAGATGAAAATAGAGCCGTTGAAGCTGCTCGGGCTGCAACCTCGAGCGCCCTGTTAAATCAAAGTATTGAAGGAGCCCGTAATGTTCTGTACAACGTTACACATAACGGCAACATGGCACTTTCAGAATTAGACATGGCAGCAAGAGTTATTTCTGAAGTGGTCGACCCGGATGCAAATATCATATTCGGGACAGTCATCGATCCTGAAGTTGGTGATACGGTAAAACTTACCGTAATTGCAACTGGCTTTGAGAAAGATGAACAGAATGAAACTATGGTGGGCGGTTCAACTAGTCGGCAAGAGTCTAGGGCAGCTAGCCTAAACCAAAGTATGGATGTCGAATTAGCGGCCTACTTACGGCGCAACACTCAAAAAACTGGGCTGTTGAGCACTAATGGAATCGGAGGCCCATTGGCTGAAGGGAGGTAGTAATACCTAAACCAAGCGCAGCAGCACAAAGGCCGCCGATCAGGGGATTTGGAGCTATGGGAGTGGCTTCAAATCCCTTTTGCTACTTAGTCACCCCGCGGTAACCACCTCCAAACAGCATCCCCAAACGTTATCAGACACAGACGGACAATGCTAATTTTTTGTTTTTTCAAGAGAAAAAGATGGGTTGTCGTATACTCGGATAACTGATGTCTTTTTCTATAACTTTACCAACTCGACACACAGACACATATACAAATACCGGCTTTGTACATGCCGGCGTTTTACTAGCACTCACAGAACTTGCTTATGACTCTTTTGAACATCATTGTAAGCTCACAAAACCTGAACACGTTATTGCGGTTCAAAAAGAAACACGCGCCCTTTACCATGCACCCCTACCTTGGCAAGAATCTGCCTTAATAGAAATCCAAACCACAAAGGCAACCTCACGTTATTTCGAGCAAGAATTCTCAATCCGTTCAGGAACCACAGGAAAAGCTATTGCAACAATTGTTCATGAATGGGTCTGGATGGACTTGAAAACAAATCACACAATTACGTTGTCTGAAGATATCCAAGAACGCTTACTTTTAGAGAACCTCTAGTACCAGTACAATCAGTTAGGTAATAAAGTGGACACAAAGCCTTTAATAGAACTTGTAGGTGGCCCTAGTGCAGTTGAACGAATAATTTATAAGTTCTACACATACGTAGAACTTGATAAGCCACTTCGCTCTATTTACCCAAAAGATCTTAAACCCGGAAAAGAAAAGTTAAGACTCTTTCTTGAACAATGGTTAGATGGAGAACCTCAGTATTCAAATTTGTATGGACACCCACGACTAAGAAGAAGGCATTTCCCTTTCATAATTAGTGAGGAAAATGCAACACGTTGGCTTATGCATATGCGCAACGCTTTTGAGTCAGAGGGATTATCCGATGAGATCATCGCAACTATCTTTGAACGACTTACTCCACTTGCATATCACATGGTGAATGAAGGTGAGGACATACCGCGTGAACCACTGCAAGACACTAGGCTTACCTAATGAACTGGGAAGAAGAAACCTTAGCAGAAGAAGATTTAACTTTAAGCTTAAACAACGTACAGGTTAGTCCAGGTCCCGAAGAAAATTCTTACTTAGCAGTATTGGAAACAAGTCGAGGAAATGTAAACTCCCTCCTTCATCCAATTGAAGGAGGGAGTAACGCAATTATCTGTGTAGGTGGTGCAAACGGAGGCCTAAATGGACCTGCTCACAATCTATACACTCGGCTACCATTACTACTAGAGAAATCGAAAATTACAGTCTTACGGATTGACTACAGAGAACCAAATCACTTTGCAGAATGCGTACTAGATGTCCTCGCAGGTTGTTCATTCCTGAAGGGAATTGGCGCAGAAGCAGTTATCTTAATGGGACATTCGTTTGGTGGTGGTGTAGTCGTGTCAGCGGCCCGACTCCATGCACTTGTACACGCTGTAATTTCGTTATCACCCCAACGCTTTGGGACAGCATTAGTGTCAGAACTAAACATGCCGCTGCTACTTGTCCATGGAACTGCGGATAAAGTGCTTCCGTGCGAAGCTAGTAAAGACATTTTTGAACGTGCAAATGAACCAAAACAACTTCTACTTTATCAAGAAACAGGACATTCACTCACGGAGGCTAGGCTAGAAATTGACGAACTAATTCCTAACTGGATAGTAGAACGATTTTCCGGAAAAGAAATGCATTCCGGAAAAAATATCGAGACTATTAATCAAGAAACCTAGTGCAAAAACTTACATTTGATCAAAAAATAATGCTGTCTAATCCCCAAACATTTCCTGAGGAGGTAGTAAACAATACTACCTGTATAAGAATCATCATTGCGTTTTGACCTTGTTCACCTAAGTCTTTCAATCCTGCGAGCAATAAATAATTCAAATTTAAGAGAATTCCTACTATTAATCCGATAAAGGTAAGAAAACCAAAAGTTAAACTGATGCCAACACTCAGTTCACCTAACACAACCAGCCAAGAAGTAACAATCCAAGCATTTTGACTCTTTAAAGAAACGCGCTGAATAAAAGCCCCAAAAACCGGCAATGGGTGTTCTTTTAGAAGTGACTCAACCCACCCTCGAGAACCGCCACCCAAAAAATCTCGCAGATCTTTATGCCTAACACTCTCTAGCCACCACAGCCCAATACCAATACGCAAAATGGCAAGCCATTCTTCCTTCGTAAGCCAATCAAAAATATCTAGAGGCTGCACATGAAAATACTACCGCAGCCATTCGTGGCACGCTACAAACAAGACTGATATACGATTAACAGGGAGTTTGGAAATGCCTTTAACTAATAACGATGCACCACTTATATGGGTAGACCTAGAAATGACAGGGCTTATTCCAGAAACTGACAAAATACTTGAAGTCGCAATCATTATCACAGATTCAGAACTTAATCATTTAGATGATGGACTTAACTTAGTCATACACCAACCAGACGATATCTTGGATTCCATGAACGATTGGTGCTTGAAGCAACATGGGCAATCAGGACTGACCCAATTGTCTAAAGAGTCGACTATCGATGTACAAACAGCTGAAAAACAGGCGCTAGATTACATTAAAAGAAATTGTACCAAAGGCTTATCGCCGCTATGTGGAAATTCAGTAGGTCATGACAAACGTTTTCTTGAGATTTGGATGCCTGAATTAACTGAATATTTGCACTATAGAATTATTGATGTCTCGACAATAAAAGAACTAGTGAAGCGTTGGTATCCACAAGAAAAAATTTTACAGAAAAAAGAGGGGCATCGGGCACTTGATGATATATATGAAAGTATCGATGAACTCAGCTGGTACAAGAAAAAAATATTCCGTTAACGTTCAGATTAGCTAACCTAAAATCCGTCTGGCTGCTCTTTTAATTATCCCCGGCCTACGAAGACGTGTACTTAAAAAATCCAGATCTTCCTCGCTGCCCACAATCAAAGACTCCGACCAATCTCTTATTCCTAACTTTTTGTCGCCTTTTGTTTGCTGAGGAGGAACAAACTTTTTAAATTTTTCCCATTCCCCATCTACAAATTCATACACTTCCTTGCCATTCGCGCGCGCGAGAACAATACCACCTGCAACATCCCAAGCACGTGTACGCCAAAACTGCGCTGTTCGTAAAATTCCAACCGCCACATAAACACATTCCACAGCTGTAGAACCAACCACTCTAGTATCCCAACGAGGTGTACGTCCTTCCCCTCCACCTGGCACCGCACTTAACGAACGTCTTAGACCACTATTTTCAGACATTCCGAGGATCTCTTCATTATCGAGCTTCAACGTACCACCCAAAACTGCATGATATACGCCAGGCTGTAGTTTATGTGTAGTTGAACTCCATACAGCACCAACAACCGGATAACCCTTTCTCAATATACCAATTGAAGCAGAAAAAAATGGGAACTTATTTACAAAATTGGTAGTTCCATCCACAGGATCAATTGCCCAAACATATTCCGCCTTTGGATCGGGAGCAGAGTCTTGCTCCTCTCCTAAAACTGCATGTCCTGGAAAACGCTTANCTACCTCTTCTCGAACAAATTCCTCTACTCGACGGTCTATTTCCGTAACAGGGTCAATTGGCTCAGAATCCCCTTTTGAACGCTGGGTATCTTTATACTCAACATTAATATCACGGCTCAGAGCATCAACAACAATTGAACCAGCACGCTCAGCAATTTCATAGGCCGCCCGCTCAAGCTCTAAATAACGCAAGCGATCATTGTTTGAGTCAGTTGTATCAGTCATTCACAATACTTTGCAGTTCGGTAAGAGTTACTCGTGAAATAGAACGACCCCTGGCACACAAAGACTCAAAATCACCTTGCGCCTGAGCTTTATTCAAATCATTAAAAGAAAAAGTTTCCCCTTCAATACCCAGATCGGTTCCATTGGATTCTTCAATAAAAATAAATGCTACGTTTTCCGGACCACCTTTATGCAATTGACCAGTTGAATGGAGATATCTTGGACCAAACCCAACAGATACGGAAACACCAAACCGTTTCATCAGCGCGCCTTTTATATTCTGAACTTTCTCTTGATTCTCTTGAGTTCGCGGCAACCAACATAGAAGAGCTAAATAGTCCGATGAAGTAACGTTTCTAAGAAGCTCACCAATCTCCTGTGCTTCTCCGTTATTTTCTACACCCTCTAAAACCCGTAAGGTAGCATCCTTCGCTTCTTGTACATTTTTCTGATCAAAGGGTTGTATGCCAAGAATATGCCCTGCCACCGCCGTTGCGAATTCCCATCTGGCAAATTCAGCACCAATCTGGACTGGATCTAAATATGGAAGCTGCACTACAACTCTGGAATCATCCGTCTTTATCTTTAGATCTTGAAGGTAAGAGACAAACACACAGTCCGAGATCTGTTCAAAAGACTCTCCAGCCAAGGGAACAATCCCTACCCCAGACTTGCCTGTGGATTCAGCCAACATTTGTTCGATCCAGTTAAAAAAAGGCTCTATATCAGGAGGAAGGGAAACTAAAAGCTTTGTATGACCAAATTTACCCGCTACACCTAAAATCACCCCCAAAAAAGCTCCGGGATTTTTGGCAATATTAATTTCTTTACACGCAGACAACATTTCATCCGCGCGCAAGGCAAACTGAACAGGATCAAAACCACACAAGGCCGCTGGCAACATACCAAAGGGGGAAATTGCAGAGAACCGACCACCAACAGAGGTTAGCCCGAGTTCGACGTGCCTGAATTGATGAGATCGTGCAAATTCTTCCAATTCTGTTCCTACATCCGTAATTGCTATAAACCTTCTAGGATCAGAAATTTTTTCCCAGAAATAACTACACAGCATCCTTGTCTCTAAGGTGCTTCCAGACTTACTTGAAATAATAAAAATGGTAGTTTCCAAATTAAGAGAATTGATCACGGTATTGATTTCATCGGGACTTGTTGTATCCAACACGTGCAACCGCAAGCCTTTTCCTTCTTGTGTTTGTGCAAGGACTTCCGGGGCAAGAACGGCACCGCCCATACCAATCAAGAGAAGATCAGTAAAACCTTCAGCAAGAAGAACTTTCTTTAGATCAATGTAGGAAGCGGCATTTTTCACGACTTCACTTGAAGAATCTAGCCAACCAAGCCTATTGCTAACTTCGTCTTTTTCCAAGCTCCACAACGTATGATCTTTCTCCCATATTCGCTGAACAAAATTCGTTTTCTCGAGTTCTGCAATCTGCTTATGCACTTCATCTTCAAATGTACCTAAAAAAGATTTTTGCACCACACATCTCGATGGCGAAAACTCAATCCTTAAACGTAATTGTTCAAGTAATTTGAGAAAATCTTTCTCAAAAGACGCTAAACCATCTACTAAAAGCTGATCAGTAATGCCGTCGAGGTCAAGATCGACAGACAAGAGCATATTCAAATCAGAACTTCCACTAGTCCAAACAGTACTTGTCGGCAACTGCACATTAGCATGATCTAATACTGCATCAAGCGTAGCTTCAGGAAGTGTATTCACAGTGTTGGGCGCAAGTAATTCCTCGAAGTAGAGGGTGTCACGATATTGGGGGTTCTTGGTGCTAGTTGACGCCCAAAGAGGTCGTTGAACCCGTGCACCATGTTCCACTAATTGATTCCATCTTTCACCAGAAAAAATTTCCTCAAATCTTTCATAAGCCACTCTTGCATTTGCAATTGCAGCAGTTCCACGTAAAGAAGAATCCTTATCAAGAATTTCATCCACAGCTGTATCCAGGCGCGAAACAAAAAAAGAAGCAACACTTGCAATCCGCGAAAGATCGCCGCCTTTCTTCAATAATTTTTCAAGCCCCTCGATATATGCATGTGCGACTTTTTCATACATACCGACACTGAATAACAGTGTCACATTCACATTTATACCCCGGGATGTTAACTCCGTAAGAGACTGTACTCCTGCATTTGTTCCTGGAACCTTAATCATCACATTTTGACGATCAACTAAATCAAAAAGACGCGTAGCTTCATCAATAGTTTCTTGCACATCATCTTCAATGCCTGGGGGAACCTCTAAAGAAACATATCCATCCACAGCATCTGTGCGCTTATAAACTGAATGCAGTACATCACAAGCAGCACGGATATCATCAACCGCAAGTCTTAAAAATGAGTTGTACGGATCTGTTTCCCCGCTCTTTAAAATCTTTTGGAGATCAGACTCATAATCACTCGACCCGGATATAGCTTTTTCGAAAATTGAAGGATTTGATGTCATTCCAGTAATAACACCTGTTTCCACCAAACGACTGAGTTTTCCAGAATTCAGTAGATCTCGACTAATGTAGTCCAGCCAAATACTTTGACCAATTTCACTTATTTGTTTCGCTACATCCGCCATGTCATACCTTGGATTGCAGCCTTCTAATTAATTTTTGAGCATGCTCGGCTACTGCTTCTGCAGTAAAACCAAACTTTTCCATGACAACCTTTCCTGGTGCAGAGGCGCCAAAATCACTCATAACATGCAATTCTCCATCACCACCAACAAACCTTTCCCAGCCTTGCCCTATCCCCGCTTCCACAGCAAGCTTTGCTGCAAAATTTGGAGGTAAGACCTCGTTGCGATAATCCTCAGATTGTAAGTTAAAAAGCTCCCACGAAGGCATGCTCACAATTCGAGAAGTAATACCTTTGCTCAAAAGCATTTCTCCTGCAGCAGCTACAAGACTTACCTCAGAACCTGAAGCTATCAAGATGACATCAAAATTACCGTCGTCTAAATCCGAAAGAATATAGCCACCTTTAGATACACCGGCTCTAGCAACTTCTGGTGATGTAATCTGAGGAAGGCCCTGCCTAGTCAAAAGTAATGCGGTTGGAGAAGCTTGCTCCAATGCAATTATCCAAGCAGCAGCAGTTTCATTACCATCTGCAGGTCGTATTACTGTTAAGCCAGGAATTGCTCTGAGAGCTGCTAATTGTTCAACTGGTTGATGCGTCGGACCATCTTCACCGACCCCAATACTATCGTGAGTAAAGATATACGTTACCGGAAGCGACATTATGGCACCCAATCGTAAAGACGGTCTCATATAGTCAGCAAATACAAGAAAAGTTCCACTATATGGCCTAATACCTCCATGCAGAGCCATACCATTTACAATTCCACCCATCGCATGTTCTCTAACACCAAAATGCAAATTTCGACCTGACCAAGCATTTGGGCCAAAGTCTCCGAATCCTTTTAGTTCAGTATTATTCGAGGGGGCAAGATCTGCTGAGCCACCAACAAGATTGCCGACTATCGGTGCAAGGGAATTAAGTATTTTTCCCGATGCTGCTCTTGTAGCCATTGCTCCGTCTTCAGGAGAAAATTGTGGCACCTGATCCTGCCAATTCTTTGGCAGAGCATTTGCAACCCATTTCTCATAAACCTGAAAATCCTTAGGATTTTCCTTACCAAATCTCCCCATCTCATCATCCCAAATAGATTCTGCAGAACGTCCTTGCTCCACAGCTGATCTGAAATGTCTAATGACATCATCAGGCACGTCAAAAGGTTCTGCAGTCCAACCTAAAGCTTTCCTTGTGAGTTCCACTTCTTCTGAACCCAGAGGTGTTCCATGCGATCCAGCTGTTCCTGCCTTATTTGGGCTTCCCTCAGCAATAACTGTTGTCGCAATAATTAAAGAAGGCTTTTCAAAATAATTTTTTGACTCACTTATAGCTTTATCAATAGATACAGGATCTGAGCCATCTACGTGTATAACATGCCACCCATACGCTAGAAACCGTGCTTTAACATCTTCCCGAAAAGCAAGGTCTGTTGAACCTTCTATCGAGATATTGTTATCGTCGTAAAGATAAATTAGTTTCCCTAAACCAAGTGTCCCAGCAAGAGAAGCAGCTTCAGACGCAACACCCTCCATGAGATCGCCATCACTGACAATTGCATAGGTGTAATGATCAACAACTTGATAACTTGCAGTGTTAAAACGTTCTGCAAGCATCTTTTCAGAAATTGCCATCCCCACACCTGCGGCAAAACCAGAACCAAGAGGTCCGGTTGTAACTTCGACTCCTGGTGTTAATCCGTACTCTGGATGCCCTGGAGTTTTACTACCCCATTGCCGAAAATTCTTTATTTCATCCATAGAAAGATCGTAACCAGTCAAGTGAAGCAGACTGTAAAGAAGCATAGAGGCATGTCCAGCAGATAAAACAAATCTATCGCGGTCTGCCCAATCTGGGTTCGCAGGATTATGTTTCAGATGTTTCGTCCATAGCGCATACGCCATGGGAGCAGCTCCCATAGGAGCACCTGGATGGCCAGAGCTAGCACGCTCCACCGCGTCCATCGAAAGTACTCGAATAGCATTTATACAACGTTGCTGCAATTCATTAGAATCCGTATTTATATCTTTGACCATGTAAAATCTTAGTACCTCTTTCAACTTTATCACGCACTAGCTTTTATTTGGATGATTCGACAGAAATGGCTATAATTTTCCTTCAAAAATGTATGGAAAAATCTAAACAGACACAGACATAGGCAGCAAGAACGCGTACGATCATTGGTAAAGTAGTCAGGGTAGGTGGACATATGAAAGAAATTAATGTCGAAGACATCACGGCGGCAGTTGCACAGTTGGCAATTGAAGCAACTCACTTTCTTCCTGAAGACGTAGAGGGGGCAATTCGTAGCGCAAAAACTACGGAACAGTCACCAATTGGAATACAAATTATTGATGAGATTCTAGAAAATGCAGAGATAGCTAGAACAAAAATGCTCCCGCTTTGTCAAGACACTGGAACTGCAGTAGTGCACGTTGAAATAGGGCAAAACGTACATATCACTGGAGGATATTTACTAGATGCTATCAATGCAGGGGTCGAAAAAGGCTATGACGATGGTTATCTTCGAAAATCTATCGTGAGTCAACCGCTAAGTAAACGAACTAACACAAAAACCAATACCCCTGCAGTAATTCACACAGACATCGTCACTGGTGAAAATTTAAAAATTATGTTTATGCCAAAAGGTGGTGGTTGTGAAAATATGTCTCGATACCAAAACTTCCTACCTGGAGCAGGAACATCTGCTGTTACCGATTTTGTTTGTGAGACCGTTGATCTTTCTGGAGGGAATCCCTGCCCACCTCTGTTAATCGGTGTAGGAGTAGGAGGAACGGCTGAAAAAGCTATGACAATGGCAAAGCATTCTCTATTCAGAAAGGTTGGGGAACATAATCCAGATCCAGAAATAGCAACTTTAGAAGAAGAAATCCTGGAAGCAGTTAACGCCCTAGGAGTCGGTCCACAGGCTGTCGGTGGAAACACAACGGCATTAAGTGTTTTCGTCGAAACATACCCAACACATATCACCGCCCTACCGGTAGCCGTAAATATCCAGTGTCATAGCGCACGCACAAAACAAGTTGTTTTGTGATAGAGAAAGGTAAAGTTAAATGAGCTCCACAAGCATCAACGTACAATTGCCATTAACAGATTCTGTAATTAGCAGTTTGTATATTGGCCAACACATACGATTTTTTGGAACTATTTATACAGCACGTGATGCAGCTCACAAACGATTGATCTCACAGTCAGAAGCTGGAGAAGAACTTCCAGTAAATCTAGCTGGCCAAGTAATTTATTACGTTGGCCCAACGCCGCCGAGGCCAGGAGGGGTGATCGGATCTGCAGGTCCAACCACATCCATGCGATTGGATCCCTACACGCCAAAAATGCTTGAGTTAGGTGTTAAAGGAATCATAGGAAAGGGAGGGCGTGGACCAGCAGTTCAAAAAGCAATTGCGCAGGCGGGAGCATTCTACTGCATAGCCGTGGGTGGAACTGGGGCACTACTAAATCGACACATCACAAATGTCGAAATTGTTGCCTACGAAGATTTAGGAACTGAGGCAATCCGTAAACTAGAATTAGATGGTTTCCCCGCCATTGTAGTAAATGACTCCCACGGCGGAGATCTCTTAACTGAAGGTAAACGTCAATACCGTACAAGTGAACGAAAGATTCCGGAAATCAAAGAACTTCGATAAGCTAGAATAGAAATAAGGATCTTATGGCTACTATAGAAGAAACATCACATCAGATACCCCTTTTCTCAGATGAAACGCTCAATGAACTAACACAAACATTTCAAAATTGGGAAGACGGACCTTTAAATAAAACTCTCGCAAAACAAGAGGAACGGAAAGCCTTTTTTGAAACCAGTAGTCAACCTATAGATAGGCTCTACACTCCCTTGCACAATACACATCTAACCTATGATGACGATCTCGCATACCCCGGAGAATACCCTTATACACGTGGTGTACAACCAACAATGTACAGGGGACGCCTTTGGACCATGCGACAATATGCCGGATTTGGAACAGCTGAAGAATCCAATAGGAAATTTCAATACCTTTTAAGTCAAGGACAAACAGGTTTATCTGTAGCTTTTGACCTACCTAGCCAGTTGGGATATGACTCTGACGACGAGCTAGCAATTGCTGAAGTGGGACAAGTGGGTGTGGCAATTGACTCTTTGTACGATATGGAGACGTTATTTGATAACATCCCCTTGGACAAAGTCTCAACTAGTATGACAATTAATGCACCAGCAGCAGTTATGTTGGCTATGTATATCGTAACTGCAGAAAAACAGGGCATAACTCCGGAAAAACTACGTGGGACAGTACAAAACGACGTCTTAAAAGAATATGTTGCACGAGGAACATACATCTTTCCGCCCGGTCCAAGCGTAAGACTTGCGGCAGATATTATGGAATACTGTGCGAAAAACGTTCCAAATTGGAATACTATTAGCGTAAGCGGCTACCACATTCGAGATGCAGGTTCGACCGCTGCTCAAGAAATTGGCTTTAGTTTTGCAAATGCATGTACTTATATTGAAGCAGCGCTTCAACGCGGCTTACAAATTGATGAGTTTGCGCCACGTATTTCGTGGATTTTTAATACACATAATTCATTCTTTGAAGAAGTTGCAAAGTATCGCGCACTTCGAAGATTGTGGGCTCGGATTATGAAAGAACGTTTCAATGCCAAAGACCCACGCTCAATGATGCTACGTACACATGTCCAAACTGGTGGAAGTACGCTAATGGCTCAGCAACCAGAAAATAATATTGTTCGAGCCGCAATTCAAGCTCTTGCATCAGTAAGTGGTGGTGTTCAAAGCATTGCGCTTTCCTGTTTTGACGAAGCCTTAGCCCTTCCAACTGACGAGGCTCAAAAAATCGCGCTGAGAACGCAACAGATCATTGCACATGAAACAGGTGTAGCAGATACAGTGGACCCGATGGGCGGTAGTTTCTACGTGGAAACCCTCACCAGCTCCTTGGAAGAGCAGGCGACCTCAATTATGAACGATATAGAATCCATAGGAGGGTCCGTTGCGGCAATTGAATCTGGTTGGGTACAAAATCAAATCGCTGAAGCCTCTTGGAAATATCAACAAGCCATTGATAAAGGTGAAAAAGTTATCGTTGGTGTAAACGATTACCAAGATGCAGAGGAACAAGTACAAACACTATTTAGCGTGGACCGTGAATTGGCTGATCATCAATTACAACGTTTAAATCAACACAGAGAAAAACGTGATGCCGAAATAGTTCGTGAAACGCTAACAGCTCTACGAGTAGCCTGCGAAGGTGAAGAAAACCTAATGCCAGCATTACTTAATGCTGTTCGAGCTTACGCAACGCTTGGAGAAATTATTGGGACAATGCGGGCAGTTTTTGGTGAATACAGGCCACCGACAGTGATTTAAAAATATGAACGAATCCTTAAAACAAATCTTTACCTTTCCACACCCTGTTAACGAATACGCAGCACGGGGAGTAGCGCTTCAAGTTCTTGTCTTAACCGTTATAACAATTGCGACCGAATTCTGGCCTTTATTATTCCTTTTATTCTACGAATTTTTAGCTAGAGTTTTTACTGGTCCTACCCTCAGCATAATGGGACAATTATCTACCAGAATTCTTACCCCATATGTAATACAAAAAAACCGTACTGTACCGGGCCCTCCAAAACAATTCGCCCAAAGTATTGGCTTAGCTTTCGCAACAACAGCTCTTTGTTTAATCTATCTTGGTGATTTGATATTTGCTGCAAAACTAGTTCTTGGGATATTAAGTGTCTTTGCAGCACTTGAATCATTGCTAGGTTTCTGCGCAGGCTGTTGGGGCTTTTCTCTACTGATGCGCGTTGGAATTATTCCGACTGATGTTTGTGAAAGGTGCAATAACATCACACTTCCTTCAACCGCCGAAAAAGACAGGTTATAGACTTATTTAAGTAAGTTGATTTCTCAATAGCTCTACAGCTTCACGCACCTGAGACGGTGCAGTACCACCTAAAAGGTCACGTTCAGCTAATGCAGACTCAATACTAATTTCCAACACATCCTCTTCAAAAAGAACATGAGCCTGCTGATAAGTGTTAAAAGGTAACTCATTTAAATCACAATTCTTTTGTTCAGCTAAAAGCACCAACCCACCAACCACCTGATGAGCCTCGCGGAAAGGAACACCCTTTTTTACAAGGTAATCAGCTACATCTGTTGCAAGTGTGAAACCTAGTGCTGCTGAATCACGCATCCGTTCATTATCAAACTCAAGCTGTTTCAACATTTCCCTAAAAATACGTAGAGTAGGAATAAGTACTTCCCCAGTCGCCAAAATAGAAGGCTTGTCTTCCTGTAGATCACGATTATAGGCAAGAGGCAGGCCTTTTAATGTAGTTAAGAGTGCCATCAATTCACCGTAAATCCGGCCTGCACGACCACGTGCAAGCTCAGCGACATCAGCATTTTTCTTTTGTGGCATCATGCTAGAGCCGGTAGCAAATGAATCAGGCAAACGAACGAATGAAAATTCGGTCGAAGACCACAGAATGATTTCCTCCGCTAGACGAGAAATATGCATTTGCGTCAAGGCGGCTGCAGAAACAAATTCAACTGCATAATCACGATCCGAAGTGGCATCCAAACTGTTCCGTGAAAGGGCTTCAAAACCAAGCTCTTCAGCAACCATCTGCCGATTTAAAGGATAAGGCGAACCAGCTAATGCTCCTGAACCTAAGGGCAAAACATTCACACGCACGCGACAATCTAGAAAACGATCGCGATCACGTAAAAACATTTCCCCATACGCAAGTAAATGATGTCCAAGAGTAATGGGTTGTGCGTGCTGCAAGTGGGTATAACCGGGCATCACAGTGTTAACATGCTCAGAAGCTAGTGAGCAAAAGACACCAATTAATTCCTCTAAATCAACAATAACTTCATCACACAGGTGCCGTACTAGTAATCTGTTAAGCAAGGCAACCTGGTCATTTCTAGACCTACCTGTATGCAAACGTCCAGCGACTTCCCCTATTTCCTCACGAAGTAAGACCTCAATATGGGTGTGAATATCTTCATACTCTGGTCTCCACTCAACATCACCTTTTTGAATTCTTTCAGTCACACTATTGAGACCGGTAAGAATTTTTTCAGAATCTTCTACGGAAATGATTCCTGCGTGGCCAAGCATTCGTGCATGTGCCATCGAACCAGCAATATCAAAAGCATAAAGGGATCTGTCAGCACCAGCGGTATACTGCAAAGTAAGCGCATCTGTGTTATCAGAAAAACGGCCACCCCATGTCCTCATATTTTGTTCCATGCAATAAGTTTACCAGTCAGCAAGATGAGTGATACAAATCCTTCAACAAAACATCAGAAAATACTTTTTAAAAACTCTCGTAGATACAAAGCTGATGTATTCTCTGAACATGGATGCGAACGCTCAACACGAAGATAGCCTTGATAAAAACCTACAAGAACTACTTAACAAAAAAACAAAGCAGTTGGGAGATCTGAAGGACATCATATGGCACCTACAAACCGAAAATGGATGCCCATGGGATAGAGAACAAGACCATATGTCACTTCGACCACATCTGCTTGAAGAATGCTATGAACTGCTCCAAGCAATTGATGAGCTGAAGCCATCTCATTTTGAAAACATTATTGAAGAATTAGGTGATGTACTTCTGCAAGTACTCATGCATGGTGCAATAGCTGAAAGACTTGGCGAATTTAATTTCAATGACGTAACCAGCAACATAAGCGAAAAGTTAATCTCGAGACATCCGCACGTATTTAGTGAGCCCCAAAAAACAACAAAGGACTCAGTTGAAACAAACTGGGAAGTACTCAAAAAAAAAGAACGTCCTGAAGAATCCACCCTGGCATCTATACCGAAAACACTACCGGCCCTCGCCAGATCACAAATGCTGCAGCGAAGAGCAACTATTGCAGGTTTTGATTGGCCAGATATGGACGGGCCACTAGAAAAATTGTCTGAAGAGATAGAGGAACTAACCGAGGCTAACAGCGAACAAAATAAAATTGAGGAATTTGGCGACGTACTTTTTACTTTAGTAGGAATAGCACAGCGACTTGGCATTGATACGGAGCAGGCCTTACGCACTTCGAATGATAAATTTGAACGGCGCTTTACAAAAGTTGAATCTTTGGCACAAGAGCGAAAACTTGAACTTACGAAAATGGAGCTAGCCGAGTTGGATGCAATTTGGGATGAAGTTAAAAACAGCGAGCACAGTTGAAGTTCGTTAAAATATAACTCTTCTAAGGAAGATAAAACCTGGAGTGGAGGAAACCATGACAAATCAGTCAGTAATTACAGAAGAAAGATTTTCCAAGGGTAAAACGTTCACGCAATATATGGAGAGCGGAATTCGTAATTATGATCAATTCAAAGAAAACTACGAAAATCTCGCACTTTCACCTAAGCAAGAGGCCGCCCTTGGAGATTTAAAAAATCATCCAAACGGACCAGACCATATGGTAATTATTGGAGAAGACTGGTGTCCTGACGTCTATCGAGGTTTACCAGTAGGACAAAAAATTGGCGAAACATTAGACATAGAAGTACGTATTTTCGAGCGTGATCAAAATATGGATATGATTGAGGAGTATCTAAAAGGTGGTGAATTTGCATCTATTCCTGTTTTTATTTTTTATAACGAAAAACACAAGGAAATTTGCCATTTCATAGAAAGACCAGAACTGGCAAATAAAGAAATTGGTGTAATACAAGAGGTCCTGGGTGATGTGAGCCCTGAAGCCATTAAAGAACGTCTTGGCCACGAACCGAGTGAAGAAGAAATACAAAAAGAACGTACCGAAAGTCGAGAGCGATATAAGCAATGGCAAAAAGGTGAAACTTGGGCTAACTGGCGTATTGCTACCGTCGATGAGGTGATTCACCTGCTTTCTTCAGCATTAAGTTTATAAAAAGTATTGTGGCACAGCATTCTGACGGTTATACTCTCCGGAAATGGGCCGCTAGCTCAATGGCAGAGCAAGTGACTCTTAATCACTAGGTTCAAGGTTCGAATCCTTGGCGGCTCACAAGGCAGTTCAGGCTTCGAAACATGAGTGACGACAAGGGGAAGTGTCGGAATTGGCAGACGAGCATGATTTAGGATCATGTGCCGAAAGGCGTAGGAGTTCGAATCTCCTCTTCCCCAAGCCTGAGGTACGAGTCTAAATCAAAATATAACGAGCGAAAGGGGCACATATGTCGCTTCTAGAAATAAATGGCCTTAAAACTTACTTCTACACACAAGAAGGTGTAGTTAAAGCTGTAGACGGCGCAACATATTCAGTTGAAGAAGGTGAAACACTTGGGCTAGTAGGAGAATCTGGCTGTGGAAAAAGTGTTTCCGCACTCTCCATTCTCCGCCTCATCCCAAATCCTCCTGGCAGAATTGTTGAAGGGGAAATCATGTTTCAAGGTCGCGACCTTCTCAAAATTGATGAGGAGGAGATGCGTAAGATTCGAGGAAACGATATCGCGATGGTTTTCCAAGAGCCGATGACTTCCTTGAATCCAGTGCTCACGATTGGACGACAAATAACAGAATCTATAGAGCTTCATCAAGATCTTAGCGGTTCCGGTGCCCGTTCACGTGCTGTAGATCTACTAGAGTTAGTTGGTATTCCCTCAGCGGGCGAACGTCTCGATGACTACCCACACCAGTTCTCTGGAGGTATGCGTCAACGAGTAATGATTGCAATGGCCATGAGCTGTAACCCTAAAATTTTGCTTGCAGACGAGCCAACAACCGCTCTCGATGTAACCATTCAAGCTCAGATCCTGGAAGTCATGGCTAACCTGAGTAAAGAATTTGGAACTGCAGTAATCGTTATTACACATAACTTAGGTGTGGTTGCAAGATATGCTGATAACGTAAATGTGATGTACGCAGGGAAAGTTATTGAACGTGCCTCAGCTGCAAATCTTTACGAGACACCGCATCATCCATACACAGTCGGATTACTTAACTCGGTACCTCGCCTCGATCAGGGCCGAGACGAAAAGTTAATCCCAATTGAAGGTAACCCTCCAGATCTAGCAAACCTTCCACGGGGTTGTAGTTTTAGTCCACGTTGCGATTTTAAAGTAGATAGGTGCTTAGAAGAGTATCCTGAAGTAAGCTCTGCGGGTGAAGGACACACCGTAGCTTGCTGGGAATGGCAGAATGTCCGAAAAAGAGAGAGCAGTGCAGTCTAGAGACTAGTACAGCAGGAGTAAAGAGCGATGTCTGAACAAACAAGTACAGTAGAAACGATCGAAGCCGATAGTCAGGATGCTTTAGTTAGTGTCAAGGATATGGAAGTCTACTTCCCTGTAACAGCAGGACTTTTGGTCCAGCGTAAAGTAGCTGACGTGAAAGCTGTTGACGGTGTTAGCTTCTCAGTCAAGAGGGGTGAGACTTTAGGCCTTGTTGGTGAATCTGGTTGTGGTAAAAGCACAACCGGAAAAGCAATCCTCCAGCTCAATCGACCTACCGGAGGAAGTGTAGAGTTTGAAAACACAGACCTAACACAAGTAAAAGGACGGAGCCTACGGCAATTCCGTAGGCGCATGCAAATGATCTTTCAAGATCCCTATGCAAGCCTAAATCCACGTATGTCTGTAGGTAGCATCGTCAGTGAACCGCTCACGATACATGGTTTAGCCAAAGGACAGAGAAAAGAACGTGTAGAGGAGTTGCTGCAAACGGTTGGTTTGAACCCTTATTTTTCTTCACGCTATCCTCATGAATTTTCAGGAGGACAGCGTCAAAGAATAGGTATCGCTCGTGCTTTGGCAGTGGAACCCGAATTTATAGTTTGTGATGAGCCTGTTTCTGCACTAGACGTATCAATCCAAGCACAGATTATTAACCTTCTGCAGGATCTTCAGGAAGAATTCGGTCTAACTTATCTCTTTATTGCCCACGATCTTTCAGTTGTTCGCCACATAAGTGATCGAGTAGCTGTTATGTACCTAGGGCACATCATGGAATTAACGGATAGAGATTCGATCTTTGAGAATCCGCTCCATCCGTATACAAAAGCTCTTTTGTCAGCAGTTCCGATTCCGGATCCAGCATTAGAACGGGAACGAGAACGAATAATCTTAACTGGCGATGTGCCGAGCCCATTGGCTCCTCCATCTGGTTGTGTTTTTCACACTCGTTGTCCGATCGTTGTTGACGAGTGCAAAACAGAAACACCGGAATGGCGTAACGTAGGAACATCTAGTGAAGAACACTGGGTCTGGTGCCATCGAGTTTAAAAGTTAAAAGTTCGAATATAAACAAAAGGAACCTGTAATACAGGTTCCTTTTGTTATATTTCGTTTTTAAAAAAGTTAATCAGCCGAATTAAGCCATGACATCATAGCTCTCATCTCAGCACCAACCAATTCGACAGGATGTTCATTATCACGCCTTCTCATAGACAAAAATGATGAACGGCCAGACATGTTTTCCAGAATAAACTCTTTAGCAAACTTACCGGTTTGAATTTCATCTAAGATACGACGCATTTCCGCTTTCGTTTCATCAGTAATTATTCTTGGTCCTCTTGAGTAATCTCCATACTCTGCCGTATCACTCACCGAATATCTCATCCTTGAGAGACCACCTTCATATATCAAATCAACAATTAGTTTTAGCTCATGCATCGTCTCAAAAAATGCACTCTCTGGTTGATAACCTGCTTCAACAAGAGTTTCGAAAGAAGCCTTAATTAATGATGATATACCACCGCAAAGAATAACTTGCTCACCAAAAAGATCGGTCTCAGTCTCTTCTCGAAACGTTGTTTCTAATACTCCACCGCGTGTACCACCGATACCCTTTGCATACGCAAGCGCAACCTGCTGAGCAATTTCTGAAGCATCTTGATGAACAGCTACAAGACAGGGAACACCTCCGCCTTCCGTAAAAACACGGCGCACCAAATGACCAGGTCCTTTAGGGGCAACCATAGTTACGTCTACAAATTCTGGAGGCTGTATTTGCTGGAAATGGATATTAAATCCATGAGCAAACATTAGCATTTTTCCTTCAGATAAAAATGGCTCTATTGCGCGATCGTACACATCCTTCTGCAACTGATCAGGAATAAGCATCATAATAATATCGGCTTGTTGTGCGGCATCTTCAACCGTACTTACACGCAATCCAGATTCTTCTGCTGGCTTCCAAGATGGGGAGCCTGGATACAATCCAACAATCACATCAAGTCCACTATCTTTAAGGTTTAATGCGTGCGCATGCCCTTGAGAACCATAGCCAACAACTGCAATTTTTCGATCTTTTAAAAGATCTAAATCAGCGTCAGCATCATAATACATAGTAGCCATACTTTTCTCCTGTAATAAAAAATTACTTAGGCATAATCACTTGGCGATGGTGCCTATCACGACTGTATTCAACAAAAGGATTCACTCCTATCTCACGAAGCATCCAATACCGTTCTATAACAACAATCTTATCCTCTACAACACGAATCCAATCTGCGTATCGAGGCCTACGTGGGTCAACTGCAAACTCAACAACAGCGTCTTTAACTCCTGCAATACAAGTTTGCATTCTCGACATTCCAAAAGCAGGTACCGGAGTAGTTTTCAACAGGCTAACAATGGCGTCAGAACCAACAGCTGTTCCGTAAACTGAATCAATAAGAACACTGTTTTCATCCAAAATAGCATCAGCGACTTCAGAATTATTAGAAAGTTCTAATTCGCAGAATTTTTCAGCTAACTCAGCAACCGTTGACTCGGATCCTCCTGGATATTCATTAGCACGTGAAAATGCTGCCTGTATAGGCTTGTCGATTTCAATGTCTCGTAACATTGCATACAAATGTCGAAGATTTATCCTACCATCCTCATCAACTCGAATTATATCCAGAGCACGCTGTGAGAATTGCCTCCAATCGTAACCTTTACCTAAAATTGTCGTACGCAAAGCTGCAGTATCCCCGGAGCTTATAACTTCTTCTTCTGTGTACGTACAGTCTGCATATCTTTCTAATAGTTCAGCCTGCCAATCTCTAACAGAGATATTGTCACTCAGGTTGGGGCCACGAAATGAATGAAATCTAACACCTGGTGCATGCAGACTCTGAATATCGTCAAAACGATCGAAATTTATCGCACTAGCAAGTTGCTCAACGGCGGAAATAGCAATACTCATGTGGACGGCATTGTAGCGTGCACTGAGTTTGAGAGCGAGAAAAACAATTTTTTTCCATCCATCTCTATCGATTTTGACCAAGGAAAGTTGTGGACACGAATGAGAACATCTCCCAAATTAGAAAAAGACCACCTAAACCTAAAAGAATAAAACCCACGATCGAAAAAACGCACACTTGCAGGTTAATACATCTTTTTTTGAACCGCTACAATCAAATCACAAAAAATGGATTTCAAGCTAAAAAAACTCGCAATATCAAACTTACCTGACATAGACTCTCAATACGCTTACATTATCAATGAGCTTTATACAAGGAAGATTTTGCAGTGACTACTAACCAAAAAGCATCAGAGCACGATGTACTAACACAAGACAATGCTGAAAAAAGAGCACGCCGCATTTCAAATTGTGCTTACGAGATCCATCTCGAATTGACGAAAGGCTCACCAACATATCTAGGAAAAGTCACTATCACTTTTTCAGATACTGGTGAAGGACAGTTAGATGTCAACTTCCGCTGTCAGACAATCACTCAAATGACTTTAAACGGAAGGGAAATTAATCCTGAGTTCGAAGGACGAAATTTACTTCTCCAAAATGCTGATTTAGAAGAAAATAACAAACTTGAAATTAATTACATAAATGAATACGACCATGGTGGAGATGGATTTCATCAATTTTTAGATCCTGAGGACGGTGAAGAATATCTTTATACAAACTTTGAACCCTTTGATGCCCATCGCCTTTTTCCATGCTTTGACCAGCCTGACTTAAAAGCAACTTATCAACTGACAGTTACTGCCCCTGAAGAATGGGAACTAATTGCGAACAGTTTGGAAGAATCTACGCAACCAGCTAGCGATGACCGAATTACTAGAATTTATGCGGAAACAAAACCATTTAGTACCTATCTATTTGCATTGATCGCAGGACCGTATCATGCATTTCGTGATGACCATAATGGGACACCAATTGGCTTGTTTTGCAGAAAATCAATGGCGCAATACCTTGATACAGAAGAATTGTTCAATATTACAAAAAAAGGCCTAGATTTTTTTGAAGAATTCTTTGATTACCCTTACGCATTCGGTAAATACGACCAAATCTTTGTTCCTGAATTTAACCATGGAGCGATGGAAAACGTTGGAGCTGTCACATTCAACGAATCAATGGTTTACAGGGATCCTCCAACCGAAAACCAAAGGCGGAGGCGAGCAGAAGTAATTTTGCATGAAATGGCCCATATGTGGTTTGGGAACCTAGTAACTATGCAGTGGTGGAACGATCTTTGGCTTAACGAAAGTTTTGCAACTTTTATGTCTTACCTGTCGATGGAACAAGCCACTCGTTTCCAATCTGGCTGGCAAGATTTCAACGCAAGCATAAAAAATTGGGCCATGACACAAGACCAACTTATAACAACACACCCCATAGCAGGAAAAGTACGCGACACAGACGAAACATTTTTAAATTTTGATGGAATTACGTATGGAAAAGGTGCTTCAGTTCTCAAACAATTGGTGGCAACTATAGGCCTAAACGGCTTTAAAGAGGGTATGCGCCAATATTTCCGCACATATGCATACAAAAATGCCACACTCAATAATTTCTTAGAATCACTCGAGCAAGGAAGCGGTCAGCAGCTCAGAGAATGGTCCAAATTATGGTTAGAAACTTCTTCACTAAACACAATTTCAGCACAGTGGGATGCTAGTAAAACAAATTTTACAGAGATTGAATTGATTCAAACTGCGCCGGAAAAGTACCCCACAATCCGCCCACACACTCTTGAAGTTGCACTAGTTAATCCAATCAATAATGTAATAAGTTCCATACAAGCAGTGCTTACCGAACAGCAAACAAAGATTCCGATTGAGATAAATCATCCAAAACCATCTTTGGTTTTTCCAAACTACAATGACCACGGATACGCAAAAATCTCTCTCGACCAAGATTCAATTAATTTCGTGAAAGCAAACCTTGAAACAATTACTGATTCGTTGCTACGTCAACAACTATGGTCATCACTCTGGAATATGGTAAGAGATCAGCAATTAAGTTCAGTAGATTTTCTAGGCCTGGTACGTACCAAAATTGCGATGGAATCAAATACGGAATTGGTTGATGCGGTTTTAGGGCATGCTTCCGCTGCACTAGGCCGTTATGTCCCCGCTGAATGGAGAGAACGGGAAGCACATCTCATGTTTGAATCTGCAAAGGATAGTCTCCAGAAAGTAACAAGTACTGATGAAAAAATTATCTGGGGACGAGCAACAATAGGTTTTGCAATTAGCCAAGAAGACATTGAGTGGCTTGGGAAACTTGCAGATAGTAAAGAAACAATTCCAAACTTCCAGCTAGATCAGGATATGCGCTGGGCAATTGCAACAAAATATGTAGCTTTTAATTTAGAGGAAGCCCATTTACGTGTAGAGAAAGAACTAGAGGAAGATCCAACAGATCGAGGAAAACGAGCACAACTAAGATGCGAAACTGCAGTACCGGATAGCACGATAAAAGAAATAGCTTGGGAACGTTTCATAGGAGAAGGTTACGGATCACGTTACCTAAATCAAGCTGCCATGAGTGGGTTCAATTGGACACATCAGCGAGAGCTCTTGGAATCATATGTTGGGCGTTTCTTCGAACAAGTACCTAAAGTTTTCCAAGAACGTGATCGAGAATTCGCAACAGTTTTTTATAGTGGCCTTTATCCAGCCTACATTGTTGACCAAGATATCCTTGAACGCTCACAGGAGTTACTGAATCAGACAACGGCTGACCAAACAGTATTGCAACGTATGTTACGAGAATCTATAGATACGCTAGACCGCGCAATAAAGTGTCAACAATACGCTCGAACTCAAATCTAATATTAAACCCCAGGAAGACGCTCAGCTAAAGCTTCCATAAGACCGTCAATCGGCACACGAATTTGCTGTTGAGTATCACGTTCTCTCACAGTCACAGCATTATCGTCTAATGAATCAAAATCAATAGTTACACATAAAGGTGTTCCTATCTCATCCTGTCGTCGATATCTTCGTCCAATAGACTGTGTCTCATCATATTGGCTCATCCATCGCTCACGTATCATTTTGTAAACTTTTTGAGCAGTTGGCGTCAATACATCCTTTTTTGACAGTGGAAGTACTGCGACTTTAATTGGTGATATAAGCGGAGGCAGTTTGAGTACCACACGCTCATCACCTTTTTCATCTAACTCATTCGAATACGAATCTAACAGCGCAACAGCAAGGGTACGACTCAGCCCTGCTGCTGGTTCAATTACATAAGGGGTAATATGTTCACTCGTTGCGTCATCAAAATAGGTCAATGATTGGCCACTATGCTCACTATGGGCCTTAAGATCGTAGGCGGTACGGATTGCCACACCTTCAAGTTCACCCCAGCCCCATGGAAAATTGTATTCAATGTCAGTAGTCCCTGCAGAATAATGGGAAAGCTCATCTGGGTCATGGTCACGAAGCCTTAGACGTTCTTTATTAATACCAACAATGTCGACATACCAGCGCAAACGTTCATCAATCCAATATTTATGCCACTCAGCAGCAGCTTCAGGATGACAAAAAAATTCCATCTCCATCTGTTCAAATTCCAAGGTTCTAAAAATAAAACGACCGGGGGTAATTTCATTACGGAAAGAAACTCGAGTCTGTGCAATCCCAAATGGTAACTTTTTTCTCATCGAATCTCGGACGTTTTCAAAATTAATGAACATACCTTGCGCAGTTTCAGGAGGTAAATAAGCGGTGGAAGCACCATCTGCAACCGTTCCAACTTGGGTTTGGAACATCATATTGAAAAGTCGTGCAGAGGTAAGGTCACCTGAACAGTTAGGACAAATCAAATTACCGTCATCATCACGCGCAACATCTCCATAAACGCCCTCTTCAATATGATCAGGTCGAAAGCGACGTTGACAATCCTTACAGTCTACTAATGGGTCTGTAAAATTTTCGGCATGCCCACTAGCAACCCAAACGCGAGGATTTGTAAGTAAGGCTGCGTCTAGGCCTACAACATCATCTCGTAAGCGGACGATGCTCCTCCACCATGCCTCTCGAATATTTCGCTTTAATTCAACGCCAAGAGGGCCATAATCATAAGTATTTGCAAAGCCACCATAAATTTCTGCTGAAGGAAATATGAAGCCTCGACGCTTAGCAAGTGAAACAACAGTGTCGAGGTCGGGAGCAACCATAAAGGTACTTTAACCCGCTTAGTTGTTAGAAGTTACTTAACCCAAAAATAATAGAACAGTTGTTCTTAATAATAAAAATAGTGTACTATCGCTGAATAGCAACAATTGAGGGATTAACGTGAGTAAGAAAGATAGCGATCGAGAACAAGCTCTAAACCTAGCATTAAGTCAAATTGAGAAACAATACGGCGAAGGCGCGGTTATGAAGATGGGAGATATGTCAACAAGAACTGCAGTAGATTCAATTTCAACAGGCTCTCTTGCTCTTGATATAGCTTTAGGAATTGGAGGTGTTCCAAGAGGCCGAGTCACAGAGATCTATGGTCCGGAATCTGCTGGAAAAAGTACACTTGCTCAGCACATTCTGGCCTCCGCACAAGCTAATGGAGGGACCGTAGCATACATTGATGTGGAACACGCCCTTGATCCAGGATATGCCTCAGAATTAGGGCTTGATATAGAAGCACTGTTTATAAGCCAACCAGATACGGGGGAACAGGCGCTAGAGATCTGCGAGGCTTTGGTACGTTCAAATGCAGTTGATGCAATAGTTATTGATTCAGTTGCAGCCCTAGTCCCAAGGGCAGAAATAGAAGGCGAAATGGGTGATGCGCATGTGGGACTACAAGCACGACTCATGTCCCAAGCCTTACGCAAACTAACGGCCACGATCTCACGTACTCAAACTTCACTTATTTTCATAAATCAATTACGCGAAAAAGTTGGAGTTATGTTCGGCAGTCCAGAAACCACGCCTGGGGGGAGAGCACTTAAATTCTATTCGTCTGTCAGAATTGACCTTCGAGGAAAGGAAAGTATTAAGCAAGGCACAGAGATTGTAGGCAGAAGAGTCCGTGCCAAAGTAGTAAAGAACAAAATGGCAGCACCTTTCCGCATCGCAGAATTCGATATTATGTTTGAAACTCCACGTGGAATAAGCCGAACAGGAGATCTGTTAGATCTAGCCGCGGAAAAAGAAATAGTGCGTAAATCTGGGGCTTTCTATAGCTTTGGTGAACAACGGTTGGGACAAGGAAGGGAAGCTGCAAAACAGTTTTTGGGTGAGAATAAAGATATATTTCAAGAAATTGAACATGCAGTGCGGGTATCCACCGGTCTAATTAACAATACCGACACGACTCCTGAAGAGTGGGAAAATAACGAGGAAAATCATGTTGAAAAAATTGGTAATCCACAAAATTAATTTTCCAACATGATGGAACAAAGCTCTGACATAGCTTCAGAAGTAATCGTCTCAATTAAACCAAAAGGGAATCGTTACCTGATTCAGCTAGGCAACGGCGAATATTTGAAGTACCACAAAGAAGTTGTTCTTGGATCAGCAATTAAAAAAGGAACATTCCTAAGTGATTCACTATTAAAAAAAATAACTGCGAAAGAGCAGGAGATTGAAGCTCATGAATCAGCAATCCGATTGTTAAGCTTTCGAGCACGCAGTGTAAAAGAATTAAAAGAACGTCTGCAAAAAAAAGGGCTGTACATCGAAATTGTTGATAAAGAAATCGATCGACTTCGCAATGTTGGACTTTTAGACGATCTGGAATTTGCAAAAGTATGGGTTGCCGACCGGGGAAGCGGAAGAGCACCTCGTAGCCGTCAGCTCCTAAAGCTTGAATTACGTCAACATGGAATTACAGATTCCATTCTAGAAGAAGTACTAAGTGAAATTGACGATACTGAAAATGCCTTACAACTAGCTAGGAAGAAGGCGAGAAGTCTTAAAAACCTAGAGAAAAGCGCTTTTCAAAAAAAAATGTATGCCAACCTCAAAAGAAAAGGCTTCGACTACGAAACTATCCGAGGGTCAGTTACAACCGTTTGGAACGAAATGAATGTGAATTCAGAAGACAAAAGATAGCTCAAAATCAAGGATATCGATAAGGTACTAGTGGACCGAAAGATCAAAAATGGCAAACGGTGATTTTCATTTGCATAGTAATACGTCTGACGGTGTATTAAGCCCTTCAGAAGTTATCCGCTCTGCCGCTAAAAATGGAGTACAACATCTAGCCCTCACCGACCATGATTCAACCGAAGGTCTTAAAGAGGCAGCGATAGCAGCAGAACCACTTGGCTTACAATTAATATGTGGCATAGAGCTAAGCGTTGTTCATCTAGGTACTGATATACACATCCTTGGATACGGATTCACACAGCAATTTCAGCCCCTACAAGAATACCTTCAAGAACAACGCGATGGACGCTACCGAAGAATGAAAAAAATATTAAACATTCTAAATGAGTATGGACTTGCAATCTCAGAAGACGAGATACTTATGATTGCGGGCGAGGGAAGCATAGGACGACCACATATTGCACGCGCTTTAATTGCTAAGGGACATGTTTCAAGTGTTCAAGAAGCCTTTGACAAATGGTTAGGAGATGGAAAACCTGCAGATATTCAGAGACAACGATTACTACCTGCAGAAGCTATTTCCCTAATTCATGAAGCAGAAGGGCTCGCATTCATTGCACATCCAATATTTGTGGGAAATGACTATGAAATTGCAGTACATGAACTTGCTTTAATGGGCCTAGATGGTATTGAAACCTACTATAAGCACTATACGGAAGAAACAATCAAAAAACATCAACAGTTAGGACTAAAACTATCTCTAATATCCTCAGGCGGGAGTGACTATCATGGGCTGGGTAACCCAGACGATCGGGAAATTGGAGATATACCATTCCCTAATACTGAAATTATAACATTCCTAGAATCCCTCGAACGTGCAGACCTTCCTGGGCTATCATTGGCTAGGGCTAACAAATGAAAAACAAAAGTAAGTCAATGACTATTGAAGAAATCGAAGCAACCATTCCGCATCGGTATCCTTTTCTTTTAGTAGATACGATGAAAGAGATCGAAGAAGGAAAACACGGGATAGGGATCAAAAACGTCACAGCAAACGAATGGTTTTTCGAAGGCCATTTTCCAGAAAGAAAAGTCATGCCTGGTGTACTGATTGTAGAAGCACTAGCACAAGTCGCTTGCATCACAATGCTACGTGGCATCGACTCTTCTCAAAAAGTCCCACTCTTCGGGGGAATTGAAAAAATGCGTTTCCGAAGACCCGTGGTTCCAGGAGATACATTACAACTAGAATTTAAGTTAACCAAACAGAGGCGAGAATTAGGTTGGGGCGATGTAGAAGCTACTGTGAATGGTGAAGTCGCCGCAACTGGAACAATTTCCTTTGCATTAGTAAATCGTTAGATAGCAAAAAGGAACAACTTCTTACATCGAATTGATCTGCCAAGCAATCCTTGCCCATTTAGTATCAGGATCAAGAGACCAAAATTCTTCAAACGAATTATAGAACTCTTCAAAATTCATCCCAATATTACGCTCCCAAGCTACTTCAGGACCATACATAGCAAGGTCATCCCAAAAATCGTATAAGACACTATGATAGCTTGAGATATTTATGGCATGAGCTACAGCCCAAGCAGACCAGTAATACGTCAATTCAATTTCAAAAGGCTTTCCAGATAAAGTCTGTTGTTGGTCACGTGTTTCCAGCATCTTTAAGGAAAGACTAGGATATATGGCTAACTGACTATCAATCTGGCGCTGGTAATAACGCATAATAGTCTCAAAAGGTTTCCAGTGTTTTTGCCCTGAAATTAAAACCGAAACATACTCAGCTGCACCCTCGACAAACCAAAAAGGACCGTATTCGGATATTTCACCCGAAGGTTTTTGAACGACATCAATCACATGAGATTGCTGATAAGAATGGAAATACTCATGCACCATAACTTTACGGGGGTCATATAAAACAGCTGTTGTTATATTATTTGGCAACTCATTAACATTGAGTGAAGCGGTCATAATTAAGAAGCCATTATGTCCCTTTGTTGCACCTTGTGCATACGCACTAAGTCCAGGATAAAGCCCAAGTGAAATGTTTAGCTCAGCCTTTTGAATACATTCTTCAGAATCTAAAAAGCTGTATCTAAAAGCACAGATATCAGATTTGACTAACTCTCGGTCAGATTTCGTATGATCCCAAACAACTACACCAAGATAATTTTGTAAACCTACACCACCTTTAAAACCTTTCCATTCCACATTCAGTTGGTTAACCGTTGGCGTAAACCTACTTGCCACTGCAGCTATACCTTCCGCGACATAATTTACCCCCGCTTGCGTAACCCCTTCATAACTCAAAATTTCTATACAAAAAGTGGTATTACCGAAATTTGGGTTGCAGTCTTCACCACCTGCAAAGGTTTTTGTCGGAATTAATGACCCATTTACGTGTGTTGGCTCCGGTATTGGCTCTGGTGTTGGCTCTGGTGTTGGCTCTGGTGTTGGCTCTGGTGTTGGCTCTGGTGTTGG
>JAKUNN010000010.1 GCA_022451885.1 Dehalococcoidia bacterium
GTTAAGCAAACTGTTCCGTCTCCATATGAAGGCTGACTTTTTTATCTTAAGTGATACCTTTCAGATATAACGCAAGCATTTCCGATGACTAAGTAGCTGTTTATTGATGAGTAAGGTCATTACAAATTACAATTCAGTAGCCGAACGCATACCTATTACAAGGCGTTGAGTAGGGGGGTGTTTTTTTCGAAAGTTCCCTTTAAAAAAACTTAGAAATGTTTTGAATACTAAGAAGCTAGATGTTGCCACCAAAAATATCGTAAAAGCGATTGTTAAATTATTCATTTTCTCTCCGTGGTCTAGAGAAATTACAGAACTTTTGTTCTAAAGTCAAACAAATGTTCTAATTGTTATCTTATTTTGTGCTAATTGTTTTCTGACATGTTCATCTCTAAGCGCTACAATACGTCCGCGCTTTGCGTAGATTGTTTTTGAAGGAGTGAGCCCTATGGCCCCACCTAATATTCTTCTTGTCACAAAAGGTCACCCTTTTCAGCGAGATCCTTTTTTTCAAATGTGGGATGCTCTTCAGGCTGAAGGTCTTTTAACTTGGACTCATGTTGAGCAACCAGCTGCACAACTTTTTTTCCATCCTGAAATTAGTGAACCTTACGATTTGATCGTGGATTACTCGATGCCTGGAGTATTTGGTGTTGGTGGTAATCCTGATCCTCCGCAGGAGTTCAAGGATAATTTTATGGCAATGCTTGAGTTAGGTAAGCCTATGATTATGATTCACCATAATCTTTGTTCATGGCCAGGTTGGGAGGAATATGCTGAAATTGTAGGAGGACGCTTTCATTATCATCCCGGTTCTTTAAGGGGAGTTGATTATCCTGATTCAGGTTGGCTTCTTGCTGTAGAGCATAATGTTTCTGTTGTTGATCCGGAGCATCCTGTTACACAAGGTATCGAAGATGGTTTCGCCATTCAAGACGAGCTATATTTAGCGCCTGTATTTGAAGAAGATGTTGTTCCACTGTTACGCAGTGATTGGGACTTTAATTACCGAAACTTCTTTTCTGCTGTAGAAGTTGTTGATAATGGTCGTATGTATTCACGTGGTGATTGGACACATCCTCCAACCTCAAATCTAATTGCATGGGCAAAGAATTATAGGAACAGTCCTATTGTATATATTGAACCTGGTGATGTGCCGACGTCTTACAACAATCCTAATTACCGAAAATTGGTAGGTAATGCGGTATCTTGGGTTACCTCTGATGATGCTGCTTCATGGGCTCGTGACAGAAATTCGGCAAAAGTTTAAAGGAGTTTTTTATGGCTAGCAATATAGTGCTTGATTCAATAGCAAAATTTTCTTGTGCTCCACAATGTACGGCTGGAGCTGATGATAACTGTACAAATTGTGGTAAGCGCGCTAAGCCACATGTGGCTTGTCTGTTTTGTGAAAAGGATGGTGTGGAAAGGTATGGAGGTGTCTGTGATGAGATGGTCATCACAAATGGTCATGTGGAAGTGACTGGCCCTCTGTGTGGTAATTGTCATGTAGTTGTGTATGACGATCAACGCGAGAGTGGTGGCTGGAGTATTGTTCGTCATGCTGGTTAATGAACTCTTTAAGCTGCGGTGTACTCGCTCCAAAGGTATTTAGCATCTAGCATTACTGTTGGTTACGACCGGCCCTGTGGTGTAGCGGTTAACATGCCACCCTGTCAAGGTGGAGATCGGCGGTTCGAATCCGCTCAGGGTCGCCATTATTGCTTAGAGGAGCTTTTATGTCTGGTGTTGAAGACCATGAGACAGTTTCAATTTACCCCTTTGACGAGGATCAGATTGATGAATTGATGACAAATGCAGGGGAATGTACTTTTAACTGGGGCACCCAAGATGGATGGCCAGTGGGTGTGATCATGTCCTTCCTGTGGAAGAATGGGAGTGTTTGGGTTACAGCTGGAGCACATAGACATCGAATTTCTGCTATTCGGCGTGATCCTCGTGTATCTGTTGTTGTAAGTGGTGCGGCAGCCCAGCATTTACCTGGCTCTCCAGCAGGTGCCATAACAATTAAAGGGCGTGCTGTGATTCATGAAGGTAGAGAAGTAAAGGATTGGTTCTACCCTGAGTTTGCTTCAAAAGGAATGGATGCGGATGCTGGTAAGGCTTTTGCGGAGCGTTTGGATTCCCCCTTGCGGGTTGTGATTGAGGTTGTTCCTGAGAAGTGGATAACGTTTGATGCAGCGAAGTTTGGAGCCGATACCATGGGGGTTCTTTCTGATGATCAGAAGGGGCCTATGCTTAGCGCTGATTCCGAGAGGATGCCTGCGGAATTAAAGCGTCGAGGATTATCTTAATTATTGCTTTCCTGTAGTTCATTGAGGAAACCATCCTTCATTTCAAGGACGCGGTCGGCTTTATTTGCCATTGCTAGATCGTGAGTGACCATAATTCCGAGTACATTTCTTTGTTTAACTTCTTTAATTAATGAACGTACTACACGTTCACCTCTCTCTGAATCCAATGCTGCGGTCGGTTCGTCAACAAGAATTAAATCAGGTCTATTCATTAGTGCTCTACCGATGGCAATTCTTTGACGTTCGCCACCACTTAGCTCGGTCGCAAGTGCATTTGCGCGTTCAGAAAGTCCTAGTTCTTCAAGTAATTGAGTTGCTCGATTTTGAGCTATATTCTTTTTAACACCACCAATTGTGCTAATTAGAAGAAGGTTTTCTTTTGCTGTTAGGAACGGGACAAGATTATTTGATTGGAAAACATAACCGACATTCTTTTTTCTATAGTTGGTACGTTTTTTAGCAGATAATCGTTCAATTTGCTGATTGTTAACTTGAATTTCACCTTGGCTGGGAGTTAGTAATGCCCCTAGCATGGCCAGCAAAGTTGTTTTTCCAGATCCACTTGGTCCGACGATTGCGATAAATTCTCCTGAAGAGGCTGTAAAGGAAACCTCTTTTACAGCATGTACCTTCTCTGAACCAGATGAGTAGGTTTTTCCTAATGCTGTAACTTCTAACATTGGATTAACTACAGTCATTGTTGTTGACCTAAGGCGATAATGGGGTCCACACGTGCTATTCGACTTCCGGAGAGAAGGGATCCGATGATCCCCATCACTACTAGTATGATAGATGTTGTAACAAACGTTTCGACTTCGAAAGCTACCGGTACTCTTGTCGGTAATTTTGATAAACCTTCAGCTGTTCCCCATGCTAAGGGAACAGAAACGGCTATTCCGATAAGAGATATTAAAATTGTCTGTGTCATAACTTGAAAAAATAAATAAGTACTACTTGCTCCTATGGCCTTAAGTACGCCTAGCTGAGCCTCTTTCTGGAGCGTTAAGACGTAGAAAAACGCTCCTACTACCAAGGCTCCAATTAGATATCCAAAGACACGCAAGGCAGCTACAGTAGACTGTTGCCCCGCAACCCCCTCAATATTTGCGAAGGCTTCTTTTTTACTCACTATATCAATGCCCTCGATTTCCAGTTTTTCAAAATTGTCTGCGGAAAGTAATACGACACTCGCTATTGGTGTAGTTGCAACTCGCTCTCCATATTTCAAGTCCTGCCAAATTAATTGGTCTACAAAAATTGTTGGTTGGAAAAAAAACATTCCGGCTTCCACTTCACCAACAATTGTAAAGGGCCATTCCCCAAGTCTAATTTGGATCAACACTTCATCGCCTATAGAAAGACCGGAATCTTTAAGGAATTCTGTGCTTGCAAGTATTTCAGGGTTGTCTGATTGTAGTGTTCGACCTGCAATAATTTTTGGCATTTCTATAGTTGTTTGCTCATCCAAATTCAAGCTGAGTAATGCTGCTGATCTCAGATTTGTTCCTTCTGCTTCACCACCAATATTTACTGCTAAGTAACCTAATGCTGCCACGTGATCTATTTCAGGTTGATTTTTTAAAGCATTCAGAGCTTCTATGCCTAGTTCAGAACGAATAATACTTATTTCGGCTTCTTCTGCATAAGCAATAGCATTACCTCCAAGTTTCCATAAGGCACTGCCTGCTAGCTGATTTAAGCCCACGCCTAAGCCGTTGATCATGAGAATTAGGTAGGCAATTAGCGTTATAACTAGGGCGATCAAGGAGAATTGTAGCCGGCGCCTAATTAGCTCTTTCAGTGCAAGCATAAATCTCCCCAGGGCCAGTATTCCTACCCTTATTTAGTAGGATAAACATCCTTTCCGTACAGGCACATCAGCAGGCGTGTTACGATCAGTAAGATTAAAGAAAGTGAGAAATAATGTGAAAGTTGCTAAACGTGTAGAAGATTTGCCACCTTACTTGTTTGTTGAAATCTCTAAGAAAAAAGCAGCAAAACGTGCTGAAGGTGTTAAGTTGGCGGATTTTGGAATTGGTGATCCGGACTTACCTACGCCTGATCATATCTTGAATGAATTACACAGTGCTGCCGATGATCCATCAAATCATCGGTACCCTGAATCTGAAGGACTTCCGGAATTACGTAGCGCAATAGCAGGTTGGATGAAACGTAGGTTTGACTTAGATTTTGATCCTGAGACCGAAATTTTGCCCTTGATTGGTGCAAAAGAAGGTATAGCCCACATTGCTTTATGTTTTATTGATCCTGGCGATATTGCCTTAGTTCCAGATCCAGGCTATCCGGTATATTCGATTGGGACGATGTTTGCTGGTGGTGAATCTTATTATCTCCCGTTAACTGCTGAGAATAATTGGCTGCCTGATTTTTCCGCGATTCCACAAGATATATGTGATCGCGCAACTATGTTATGGCTAAATTATCCAAATAACCCAACTGGTGCCATTGCAACTACAGACTTTTTCGAAGAAGCTGCGGAGTTTGGTCGAGATAATAACCTTGTGGTTTGTCATGATAATGCTTATAGCGACGTTGCATATGATGGTTACTCACCACCCGCTTTTTTACAAGTTCCTGGTGCGCGTGATACCGGAATAGAATTCTTCTCATTCTCTAAAACTTGGAATATGACCGGTTGGCGTATTGCATGGGCCTGCGGAAATGCTGATGTAATTAATGCTTTGATGAGGGTTAAGTCGAACATTGATAGTGGAATTCCGCAAGCAATTCAACATATGGCTATAGCTGCGCTTGAGGGTGGCGATGACTGGGCTAGCAAAAACAATCTTATCCTCGAACGACGACGTGATAGAGTTGTTGATGCATTGCAGCATATAGGGCTCCAGGTGATAAAACCAAAAGCCAGTCTCTATGTTTGGGCTCGTTGTCCTGAAGGTGTTTCATCAGCTGATTTTTCGGGCAGGTTACTTGATGATGTTGGTGTTGTAGTTACTCCAGGTCGTGGTTACGGCCAATATGGTGAAAATTACGTTCGTCTCTCGTTAACAACTCCCGATGATGAGCTGGAAGAGGGTGTAAGGCGTATCGCAGACTGGACAGGTTCTTCTTAAGAGGTGGGTAAACATTAAAACATGACAAAGGCTCGTTACCCAACCAAAGCAGTACCTGATCGAGCCTATCTTGTTTCCTTGGATTTATATAAGGCTAGAAAGAACAATGCTAGCGAATCGCTTCGTGAGCTTCATGAACTGGCACGTACAGCTGGCGCCACTGTAGTCGGTTCTACTACACAACGTCGCCCACGTCCTGTTTCTTCCACGTACATAGGTTCTGGGAAGGTCCAGGAAGTTGCCGAAGAATGCCGACGATTAAATGCTAACACTGTTTTGTTAGATGATGAGCTAACGCCTTCACAGCAGCGCAATCTTGAGGATTCGCTTGGCCTCAAAGTAATTGATAGGACTGCGCTAATAATAGATATTTTTGCTATGGGTGCACGGAGTCGTGAAGGGCGTTTGCAAGTAGAGCTCGCTCAGATGGAGTATTTACTTCCGCGACTTGCGGGGCAGTGGAATCACTTAGAAAGACTGGAAGGTGCTATAGGTACTCGTGGTCCAGGTGAAACTCAGTTAGAAACTGATAGACGGTTGGTACGTAGGAGAATAACGAAGCTTACAAACGATTTAAAAACTGTACGTAAACAGCGTTCTCTTTATCGTCGTCGTCGTCGTCGTTCAGGTATTCCGACTGTTGCATTGGTTGGTTATACCAATGCAGGGAAGTCTACGCTGATGCGGACTCTCTCTGGTACAAAAACATACGTAGGCGATAAGCTTTTTGCTACATTGGATCCACTTACTCGTAGGGTTCACCTAACAAAAGACAGAACTATTTTATTGAATGATACGGTCGGATTTATTCAAAAATTGCCGACCCAGTTAGTAGTTTCATTTAGAGCAACATTAGAGGAGCTTGAAGAAGCAAGTTTACTTATTCATGTCGTGGATATTTCGCACCCGCAAGCCTCAATACAGGCGGAAATTGTTGACGATACTTTGAAAGAGTTAGGGCTTGAAGAGCGTCCGAGGATCACTGTATTGAATAAAATCGATTTACTAACCGATAGCACTGGTGAAGTGGTAAATAGTGAGGAGGTCGCCCGAGAGCTACTTAGCCATGCTGGGCAGCCCCCTACAAGTATTTGCGCAATTTCTGCAGAGACTGGATGGGGTTTAGAAAAACTCCGAAATATGATGGCATTTTATTTAGAGAATGAAAAACAAGACTAGATGCACTATTCTTAACGTGGGGTGAATTGTAAGAGGTTTAGGTGGAGATAGCTCTCGTAGTGCTTTCGATTCTTCTTGTCTGTGTTTTACTTTTTGCATATTGGCGTAGCGTAGATGCAAAACGAGTACCGCTTGATCTTTTCAACGATCTTTTTGAAGAAACTGGAACAAGTTTTGAGAAAAAGATTCAGTTAATGATAGACCGAACGGAGAGGTCTACAAGCTTAAGGTTAGAAGCACTTGGAAGAGAGGCGATGCTTCTTCATGGTGAAGTGAGCGGTTTAAAGCAAGCTTTGCGGGATACCAGTGCTGTTGGTAGATGGGGTGAAGTTCAATTACGCCGAGTATTTGAGCTTGCAGGAATGGTTAAACATGTGGACTTTATTGAGCAAAAAACTTTTATCAGTGGTGTCGATATGGATTTTAAAGGTGCCCGTCCTGATGCAGTTATTAATTTGCCAAATAATAGGCGGATTTTTATTGATGCTAAAACACCGCTTACTGCCTATTTGAATGCGGTTGATTCTACCGATGAGGTTTCAAAGACACGATTTTTGGCTGAGCATGCTAGTGCAGTGCGTAGGAATGTAAACGAACTTGCGAAAAAAAATTACCCTGCTTTTCAAAAAGAACATGGGCAACACGTCCTCGATTTTGTATTGATGTTTCTTCCAGGTGATCTTTTCCTTGCAGCTGCAGCAGATAGTGACCCAGATTTAATTGTCGATGCTATTTCCAGGAAAGTACTTTTATGTACGCCGTCTACATTGATTGCGGTTTTGCAAACTGTCGAATATGGTTGGCGTCAAGAGCATTTGAGTGAGCAGCTGAAAGATATCCAGGAAGAGGCACTTGTTTTGAATGAAAGGATGGCTGTTTACTTCAGGCATGTAACGAATATGGGGAAAAGTCTTGAAAAGACAGTGGATGCCTATAATAAAAGTATCAGTTCTTTTGAATTACGGTTGTTACCTTCAATAAAACGTTTCCAAGATGTAGCTAAAAAGAGCTCTACAATAAGTCCATCTCCAGTCGAAGTTGCAGTTCACTTGGCATCTGGTGATGACGAGCAGGAAGCCTAGATATAGGATCGCAGGATATGAGCAGCAACAATTTAGATACTAAATCTGGTTTTCCTACAGGAGCTCTTTCTGGATATCGGGTACTTGATCTAAGTGATGAGAAGGGGATGTTATGTGCTCGTTTATTGGGTGAAATGGGTGCTGAGGTTATCAAGATTGAGCCGCGGATAGGCCATCAAGCCAGAAGACGAGGCCCTTTTTATCGAGATGAAAAAAATTCTGAGCATAGTTTGTTTTGGTGGGCAATGAATGCTGGGAAATATTCTGTAACGTGTGAACTTGATTCAAGTGAAGGAAAAAAAGTTTTGCATAAACTTGTTGAGAAATGTGATGTTCTTATAGAGACAAGCGTACCTGGTAGTTCACGTGATAGAGGTCTTGATTACAGAACTTTATCACGGATTAATCCTTCAATAATTGTTGCAAGTATTACAAATTTTGGTAAGACGGGTCCGTATAGAAAGCTTCCAGCAGATGATATTGTTGCCTCTGCACTTGGAGGTCATATGTATTTGAATGGCGATCCTAATCGCGGTCCGGTTCGAACAACTGTTCAGCAAGCATGGGCCCAAGTGAATGCTCAAGCTGCTGTTGGGATTTCAATTGCTTTATATTCACGCGGTTTAAATGGAGGATTGGGGCAGCAGGTTGATGTTTCTATGCAAGAATCTATGGCTAATGCGATGGATAATGCTCAGCAAACATGGGACATTTTAAAGATAAATAACTATGGACCTGGAGTTGGTCGTATGCGTGAAGGTCAAATAGGTGCACGTTATATTTATGAAACTTTAGATGGTTGGGTTGCTTGTCTTGGTTATGGAGGTCTTGTTGGGGTGACAGCAGATTCAATAGTGGATTGGTTTAATGAGTCAGGTGAAGCCCATGTTCTTAATTCTTCTACGTGGCGTAAACGTTTGTCGATGATGGATCTTTTTACAGAAGAAGAACAAAACCTTTTGGAAGAAGTTGTTGCTAAATTTTGTAAAAAACGACGGAAAGATGATTTAGTTAAAGAAGCTCAAAGGCGCGGAGCTGGTTGGGCACCGGTGTACGATCCTAGAGAGATAGTTGAGTCTGTACAGTTGAATGAAAGGGACTATTGGATTCGTGTCTATCATGATGATCTTGGAGAGTCTTTTTTTTACCCTGGACCACCTTTTCGCTTAAGCAAAACTCCTTGGAGACAACGTGGACGAGCTCCGTTCATTGGTGAACATAATGATGCCATTTATAGTGACTTATTAAGTTTAAGTTCCGAAGATCTTCGTACAATGCGAAGAAGGATGATTGTTTGATGTCCCCAAATTCTCTACAGAAACCCTTTGCTGGATTGCGTGTTGTCGATCTTGCCTGGGTTGGTGTGGGGCCTACTGTTTCAAAATATCTTGCCGATCACGGGGCAGAGGTTATTCGTGTTGAGTCTGCAACTCGGCCGGAGACACTTCGTCGGGCTGGCCCTTTTGCGAATGGTCCAGACATTAATAATTCCGGGTATTATGCCAACTTTAATTCTTCCAAGTATGGAATCTCAATAAATTTAAAACATCCGAAAGGGCCACAAATTTTAAAACGTTTGATTGCTGTTAGTGATGTTGTGACTGAATCTTTCACTCCTGGGACGATGGCAGATCTAGGCTTAAGTTATGAGGATTTGCGAAAGGTTCGAGAAGATCTGTTAATGATTTCCATGCCTTTGTATGGCCAAACAGGCCCTTGGGCGAATTATGCTGGTTATGGCCATGTATTGCAGGCAGCTGCCGGATTTAATCATTTAACTGGTTGGCCGGATGGTGAACCCATTGGTACAGGGATAGCGTACACAGATTTTTTGGTCCCACATTTTGCAGCCTTCGCTTTAATTGCTGCTTTAGATTACCGTCGTCGAACTGGCGAGGGTCAGTATATTGATTTTTCGCAGTTTGAGGCAGCTATCCATGCATTAGGCCCAACGATTTTGGACTGGACAGTAAACGGACATAACCAGAAGCGAATGGGTAATCGAGATCCTGAGGCTGCGCCGCATGGATGTTATAAATGTAAAGATGGTGAATTTGTTGTAATTTCGTGTTTTACAGAGGATGAATGGTCGAAATTAAGAGCTGCTCTTGGTCGTCCTGACTGGAGTGATTTAGAAAGAATGCGGCGCAAATGGTCACGGTTAAGCGAACAAGATGAAATTGATCGCCATATCGGTTTCTGGTGTGATGAACGTACCTCGAAGCAAGTTTTTAGTATTATGCGGCGCTTTGAAGTACCTTGTGGAATTGTAAAGAGTCCAGAGGAAATGCAGATTGATCCTCAACTACGTCATCGTGGGCATTATTGGGAATTGGAACATCCGACTATGGGTAAACGTACCTATGATGGCCCCTCGTTTCGGTTATCGAAGACTCCGGGTGAGTTAACCAAGGCCTCACCTTTGTTAGGAGAGGATAATGAGCGCATATTCACCCAGTTACTCAATATTGATGAGGAAGAATATAACGAATTGCTTGTAGAAGGCGTTCTAGAGTAATGAAACAACAATTGAAATTATTGTTTACGTACCTTCTTCAGTAGTGCCTTCTTCAGTAGTGCCTTCTACTGGGGTAGACATTCCGGGTATAGGTGCATCTGCAGCAATAGTTAAAATTCCTCGCATAGTGTCAGGGTGTATTTCGCACAAGAAAATATATTCACCTTCTTCTTGAGGAGTTGTGAAGGTAAATTCTCTTTGTACTGGCCCAGACAGTAACTCTGTTCGTAAGCCACCTTCTATCTCACCACTATCACAACCCGCTGTGCATCCGCCGAGTAGGTTGCTTGCAGAAATATCTTCTGAACGGAAGAATGCCACGTTGTGTGGCGTTGCATCTTGATTTTCAAAAATTAACGTGACTTCTGAATTTGGTGGTAGCGTGATTTCTTCATGAAGGAACAGACTGCCTACAGAGCTTACAGTACCTTCAAATGGCCCGACTTCAAAACTTACGCTTCCTCCATCAGAGGTACCATGAGATGAACTTTGAAAGGTTGTTAGGCCTGCTCCTAGTGCGAATCCTCCAACAATAAATGCGCCTAAAATAGTGAATACGACACCTTTTGGAAATTTTGCTGAAACGTCTTTTGTGTCTCTTACCACATCCATATCAAATGTTTGTAATGAACCTGTGGCAATGGTGTCTTCATACTGATTGATTAAATCGACAATTGTTTGCCGGGTTCCCTCATAGGCTTCCAATGCATCTTCTGTAGACCAGGTGGTTTCTAATACAACTTGTGAAGGACCAGTTTCTGTTTGAGAAATATTTATCCGGAAATCCTCGAAGCCTGGAGTATTACCTAGTTCTTCTTCCATATGTTGAAGCGACTGCAATAACCCGTTTTCACCTATAAAATTATCTAATGCGCCTTGCTCAATTGCGAATGTAATGATTTGTGTACGTCGTAATTCTCCTCTTTCTGCTTTTTCATGATGGTCTGCCTTTTGGCGCATGATGCCATCTTCGTAGATCCAGCCAATCACGCTTATAAAGACCAGCGCAAAAGCTGCCCCAAGCGCGGGTCCGGTGTAGCTACTATTGCTATCTGCTGCCCACCAAATCACTGCTCCCGAAATACAAAAAAGTGCAAAACCTACTACAAGTGGCCAGATACTTGGATCTGGCAAATGGATCGCCCCATGTTCTTGCTGCTCACTACCTTCATTATGTGCCATAGTTATTCCTTATGTGGGTATCAAGTAGAGTGTTGCGAACAAGGCAAGCCAGACGATGTCTACAAAGTGCCAATACATAGATGCAGCCTCAACAGCTTCGTGGTGTTCTGCAGAGAAATGTCCGGCTAGCGAGCGTCCTAGGATCAATATCATGAAGACCACGCCACCGGCAACATGTGCCCCATGAAAGCCTGTTAAGGTATAGAAAGTCGTTCCAAATACTGTGTCGTCTGCACGGAAGTGAAGTTGTGTATAGTCATACATTTGCATAACAAGGAATACAACGCCGAGGAAGATTGAGATAAACAATCCCCACAGCAACCCTTTTTGGTTGCCTCTTTGTATTTGAAAAACTCCCCACTGTACGGTTATTGAACTTAGAATTAGGATTCCGGTACTAATTGCTACCATGACGACTTCAAGTTCTAGCTTTACACCGTCAGCAATCTGTTGTGGACTTAGTAATTCTGTTGGGGGCCAAGATGGTGAATCTGCACGTGCTATAAAATAAGCTGCAAACAGGCCTCCGAAAAACATGACCTCAGATGCGAGAAACAGAATAAAGCCAAGCATTCCATTGCTCATGCCCTCCTTCTGATGAATTGTTGTTCCAGCTGTCATATCAGTTCGTTTCCGTATCTTTATTTTCTTGTCTAGCATCGAAAAGAGGACGCTCGGACTTTATGGGTGGGAGGGAATCAAAATTGTGAACAGGGGGAGGTGAAGTGGTTGCCCATTCAAGAGTATTTCCTTCCCATGGATCGTTTGGTTGATCGGGCGGTCGTCGGAAAGCTAGCACAACGTTAATAATAAATGGAATCATGCTGACAGCGATAAGAAAGGCTCCTATCGTTGAGAGTAAGTTCATGGGTTCCCAGCCTGTATCGTTCGCGTAAGTTGCTATTCGTCTAGGCATACCATCTAGGCCTAAAAGGTGCATTGGGAAAAAAGTGAGATTGAAGCCAATAAAACCAAGTACGAAATGTAGTTGTCCTAACCTCTCATCTAACATACGTCCCCAAATCTTAGGGAACCAGTAATATAGTCCGGCAAAGACCGCCATTACTGATCCACCAAAGAGAACATAGTGAATGTGGGCAACAACGAAGTAAGTGTCATGGAGCGCAAAATCTACAGGTACCGCGGCACTGAATGTACCGTTAAGGCCCCCAATTAGGAACATACTTACAAAGCCTAGGCCCCAAAGCATGGGTGACTTAAAGCTAATAGAACCGCCCCAGACCGTTCCGAGCCAGTTAAATATCTTTACTCCAGTAGGAACACCAATCATGAAAGTCATAATCCCAAAGAAAGGTAACAATACGGCACCGGTTGTAAACATGTGATGCGCCCAGACGCTAAACCCAAGCGCGCCGATACCCATTGTGGCAAAAACAAATGCTTTGTAGCCAAAAAGCGGTTTTCTTGAGAAGACTGGCAGAATCTCTGAGATTATTCCCATTCCAGGGAGGATCATGATATAGACGGCAGGATGTGAATAGAACCAGAAAACATTTTGCCAAAGTACTACGTTGCCTCCGCCATTAGGATCAAAGAATGCTCCACCATAATTGCGGTCAATAAATAACATTGCCAAAGCTGCGGCAAGCACTGGTGTAGCTAGCAGCTGTAATAACGCTGTTACTAGCATTGTCCAGCTAAAGATAGGCATTCGGAACATTGTCATCCCAGGTGCCCGCATTCGGAACATCGTCACTAAAAAGTTTGCAGCACCAATCGTAGATGACATTCCAAGCAGAAGTACCGCGAGGATCCATAGGTCCATACCCATGCCGGCTTGTCGGGACAGAGGAGTATAGGCAGTCCAGCCACCTGCTGCTGCTCCACCATCTACAAGAAAGCCGGCAAACATTAATATTGCCGCAGGGGGGAGCATCCAAAATGATAAGGCGTTAATTCTTGGGAAGGCCATATCCATTGCACCAATATGCAAAGGTACAAAATAGTTACCGAAACCAGCCCAAATCGGAATAATAAATAAGAAGAGCATGGACGATGCATGCATAGTAAAGATTTGGTTATATGCATCATTTGCAAGGAATGTGTTCTCACCCACTGCAAGTTGTGTACGGACTAACAGTGCAAAAATGCCTCCGACTGCAAAGAAAAACAGAGTAAACCAAAGATATAAGATACCGAGTTTTTTGTGATCGACCGTTGTTAGCCAGTCCATCACTGCTGGCCTCTGGTATCCTCCAATTCTAGGTATTGTTACTGTCGACACTATTGATTCCCTTTACTGTTCCCTTTCATTAGCACGTACTGTTTTTTCATCTTCTTGGTCAGCACTCTGATGTTTTGCTGTTTGTTTAATCCATTCGTCAAACTCTTCGCGTTCAACAATTCTTACAGTAAAACGCATTAATGCGTGGTTCACACCACATAGTTCAGCGCACTGTGCTCTAAAAACCCCAGTTTCTCGAGGAGTTACACTAAATGTGTTTATTCTTCCAGGAATTAAATCTAACTTGTACAGAAAGTCCCGCACGTAAAAGGAATGTATAACATCTGTAGATTGTAAGGTGAATTCAACTATTTCATTCACTGGTAACACAAGTTCTGGTTCATTTGCAGGTGTACCTATAATTGTTATTGTTCCCTCCCCTTCAAATTCTCCTACACCTAGATCGTTCAGGTCATATACAAATTGCCATTGATACTGAAAGCCAGTTACTTCCACAGTTAGTGCATCTTGCTTTGCCTTTTTTTCGACATCAAACAAAGTAATTAGCGAAAGTGTGAACAGAATTATCACTATTATGATTGGGAGGCCGGTCCACAGTATCTCTATGCGGTTACTACCGTGCACCTGTTTAGGGAGTTCATCATCCTTGCGTCGAAAACGAATAATCGCATAAAGCAATGCACTAGCAATGATTACGAAAAGCGCAATGGAGAAATACAACATGACAAGAAACAGGTCATGCATCTCATGTGCTTCATCGGTTATTCCACCAGGCTGCACAGCTAAAGCTGTGCTTGCGGAGCCCAGCCCTAACACCGCTGCTAGTGATAAAGCAGCTAACAAACGAATACGCTTTAAAGGCCTTTGCATATACCGCCAATCTTTATGCTCACATGAAGCCGCAAATGTTTCCTGGTTTTGTTGATGTCTTGACTTTGAGAGTCTCGCCACAAACCTCAGCAAGTGTGCCGTTTGAGGGCCTTCAATGTCAAGAAAATCCAGGAGATTTTCTCTCTATTTTTTTGTTCCGCGGGCCTATAAGCCGGATTCTGTACCCTTAGGTGACGACTATCTCTCTAGGTGTCCCATCACTAAGACCCTCACGCAGTCTACCCGGGAGTTCACTGGGACGGGCGCCCTCCTCCCCTATTTGACCTTGCTCCAGGTGGGGTTTGCACGGCCGTTTTGTTCCCAAAACGCCGGTGCGCTCTTACCGCACCATTTCACCCTTACCCATTGAGGGCGGTATGTTTCTGTTGCACTTTCCGTCGGTTTACACCGCCCAGGCGTTACCTGGCACCTTGCCCGAGGAGTCCGGACTTTCCTCTTATCTCTAATTACAGATAAGCAGTCGCCCAGCCCGCAGAACACAATAAGGATACTGTGTTAGAGCTGCTATGTCGTTATTCTGTTTTAGTCCAAAGCCATATTCGCAAGGGAGTCTGCCCGTTGATTTTTTTCTCTTGGGACATGTTTGACGCGCCATTTTTTGAGAGAATTAAGGGCATGTTTTAGCTCTTGGTTTAGAATCTTTAAGCTAGGGTGCTTAATTTTCCAGAGTCCTTCAACTTGACGAACTACGAGTAAGCTGTCCATACGTAGCTCAATTTCTTCAGCTTGGAGTTGTATGGCCTTTTTAACTCCTTCAATCGCCGCTATATATTCTGCACGGTTATTAGTGCCATTACCTATGTAAGAACTCACAATGGCTATTTCGTCACCATTTTCATTTTCTATACTAGCCCCAATTCCAGAAGGACCAGGGTTTCCTCGGCAAGCACCGTCTGTGTAAATAACTACGTACATATCTTGATTTTTACACCTATGCCCGAAAGAACACTTCTATTTTTTCGTTATTTATAATAATACTTTCGATGGTTTTGTTTAGAAGTTGTTGTATATCCCGTTCATTTAATTGATCCCATTTTTGTAATAACTCTGTTCTCAAGTCCTGAAGCTCCTGGGTTTGGATATGTGTGGTATGCGTTTTTAAGAGACTTTGTTTAGCTTCAAAGGAAGTGTTCTGAAAGAATTTTTCTATTTCTGTATGCTCCTTTGCAAGTTCTTGAAACTTAGGTAACTCAATTTTTCCTAACTTTGCCTGTTTGATTAGGTCTTTAATCTTGGTTCGGTTTTTTGAGCGTTGGCCTTCCAACTGTGCAATTTTTTTTCTCATCCTCATTTCCCAAGTACCGTAATCATTAGTATCAATCAGTCGGGCTTGTGTACGACCCTCTCTCAGTATCGTTTGAATTTCTTTAAGTAGTTTTGTTTCATGCACGGATGAGATTCGACATCCTTGCCCTTTGGTTCTATTTGCACATACGTACTTGTGATATTGGTTTTCATGGTATTCACCACTTTTCAATTTCCATTTTTGTTTTCTACTGTCGCCAATAAATTTTCCACCACATTCGCCACAATAAATTAAGCCACTTAATTTATATCCATACTTCTTGGGGGATTGGCCTTTGCCTCTCAGTGAAATCCTCTTATCTTGTGCTTTTGAAAATTCTTCATCGCTGACAATTGGAAAAATTTTCAAACCCTTATTATCTCCCGCGTAGATCGAGTCAGTTAATATCGTTCTAACTTTTTGTTTGTCCCAAAATCGTATTTCTCTAGCTGTTTGGTCCTTATTGAGGTATTTTGCGATGTTGTGCATACCTAGCTCGTCTTCTAAGTAAAGTTTGTATATGAGTTTTACTATTCCGGCTTCTTGCTTGTTTAGGCGGAAGCGCTTTTTTGCCCCGATCCTGAATCCAAACTTCGGTCTTTGCATCTGAGTTAGATGGTGTTTAATTTTTTCCGGTTGGCGTTTTGTGATGAGGGTTTGCAGTGCTGCCTCACCATTTTTTGCTAAAATTACCTTTTTCCCTTCCATTTCGATTTGTGTAATTTTTAACAATATTTCTGCTGGATCTTTTCCNAGAACCTTGTTATNTGCCACTACAANAACTAAGAACATTGAATTATTAGCTTTTAAAAAATTAATTAACTGACTGAATCCAGGATTGTCATCTGTGTTTGGAGTGCGGTCGAAAAAAATTGCCGCTGGCTCAAAACCTTCGTTAATACAGAATTGATCAAATAATTTCTGTTGTTCAGCAAATGAAAAAAAACCTTTTTTTTCGACGCAGTATCCTATTGCTTTCAATTTCTACCTCGTTATATTGCATGCTGAGTGCATCGAAATTCAGCGGTAGTTTGATTAATTTGCAGTGCACCGATCTCAGTACAGCCTTTATGAGTACATTGTAGTTGGGGTGCAATAATTCGTTTACAATTAGGGCAATAGTTCGTGTTTTCAGCCGTTGTTATTCGACGTTTTAAGGCATCTGGTATGGATAAATAGCAGCTCACACAAGTGTTTCCTTGTATGTGTGTGACAGCTACCCCATCTTTTCTGGCACGGAGTTCTTCATAATCCTTGACTGTTTCGTTATCTAAGGTGTCGGAGTCGGTCTCCTTTGCTAATTTGATGAGAGTCGAGTTGTTCTCTAGTGATGTAATTGTTGATTTAAGCTCTTGTGAAATTCTCTCCCACTCGCTTCTTTCTTTTTCTTCTTCTGTACTAATTGTCAGAATTGTTGCATCAAGTTCTTCTAGTACAGATAACAATTCTAGCTCTTCATCTTCGAAAGAGGAGTACAGGTTTTTGTGCCGTTTAATTTCGTTTTGTAAATTTTCAAGGTCTTTCGCATTAGTGATTGTTCCGTCATAAAGCTGCGCCTCCTCTTTTTTTATACGATCTCCCATTTCTGTGGTTTTTATTTCAACTGCTTGCATTTTTTTGATGTGAGATGCTTGTTCTTCAGAGATTTCTGCTAGTTGTTTTTGAACAGCTTCTAATCTTTCGTTTTTCGAAAGTTTTTTTTCTAATGCTTTAAGTTCATCGCCAATACTTTCGAGTGCATTATCGTAGTGCTGCAATTTCATTAGTTTGTTTATTTTTGACATGTAATGTGAACCGTACGCTTCTATTAGTACATCGTAAATGCTGCTTCTGATTAAAACACGGTTATAATCAGAAAGGTTCATCTATGGAAATCCCAAAACTTGTTTATGACCTTATTTCTTTACAAAGAGCGTCCAATGGAGATTCTTTGCGTGAAGAAATTCTGCCTAATGGTTCTATTGAGATTGGTCACTTAGAATTTATGAGAGTTAATACGGGCGTCCTTTTACGAGCTAATATTCTGCTTACTTATAAGATTGAGTGTAGTAGATGTCTTAAAGAAGCGAACACAAGCTTCCCTCTTGTATTTGATGAGGTGTTTTATTTAGCCGGTGAGGAGGAAAATTCAGATCTGGATGATTTACGTGTTGATGGGAAATTCACTTTTGATCAGAGTTACTTAATCGACATTACGGAAGCAGTACGGCAGTATGGGGAGGTAACTGCACCAATGCAACCGCTATGTGAGGAGAATTGTCAGGGCTTGTGTCCTCTTTGTGGAGCATTTATAGGTGTCGAAGATTGTGGATGTACGTTGATGTATACTGATCCAAGATGGTCTGCCCTTTCGGCTCTTAAGCAGGAATAAGACGAAAATGTTAGCCGTTAAAGGTAATAATACGGAGCTTACTGATGCCACCACTTCCAAAGAGAAAATATCCGAAGACAAGACAACGAAAACGTCGTCAACATTTACGTATGAAAATGCCTCACGTTGTGACTTGCCAAGAGTGCAGAAGCCCGAAATTAGCGCATCGAGTATGCCCGATTTGCGGAGTTTATCGAGGGAGAACCGCTATAGATCTGCCCGATCCGGAGATTCGGTCTTAGGCGTGGGCCCTGATTCTGTGGGGGACTTGTTTCTTTTTGATGGTCAGCAACGAAAAGGTCACGCTTACGTGTTTCCTGGCCAAGGTGCTCAGTTCGTAGGAATGGGCGCTGATCTTTATTCTGAATTTCCAATTGCTCGGCGCTTATATGATGAAGCCGATCAAATTCTTGGGTTTGATCTGTCAAAGCTTTGTTTTGAAGGACCAGAATCTGACCTGCAAGAGACTAAAAATACTCAGCCAGCAATAGCACTAACCAGTTTAGCTTTATTTGCTGTAGCTTCAGAAATCCAACCAAAACTATTGAGGCCTCCTGCATTTTTTGCTGGTCATTCCTTGGGTGAATACACTGCTCTTATCGCTTCGGGTGCGCTATCTTTTGTTGATGGAATTAAACTTGTGCGTTTGCGAGGCGAATTAATGCAGGCAGCAGGTGAAAGTAAACCTGGTACTATGGCCGCTATTCTTGGCCTTGATATTAATGATGTTGAAGATGTGTGTCGTGAAGCCGGTGCAGAAATTTGTAATATTAATGCTCCCGGACAAATCGTTATTGGTGGTTTAAAGCAATCGGTAGTTCGGGCTTTGGATTATGCTCAAGCGAGGGGGGCACGAAAAGTGATTCCTCTAAATGTTGGTGGTGCATTTCACACTTCGCTTATGAAGCCTGCGTCAGAAGGTCTAACTGAACCAATTGCGACTGCTTCAATAACGCCTCCAAAATCGCCGATTATTGCTAATTGTGATGCGCAACCTATCCGCGAGGCAGTTGAGATCCGTAATGAGCTCCTTGATCAAGTTTTTAAACCTGTGCATTGGAGTGAAACTGTTAATTATATGGATACTCATGGGGTGAAGACCTTTATAGAATTTGGGCCTGGTCGTGTTTTAACCGGTCTTATTAAGAAGATGATAAGGTCGGCTTCTTGTGTTGCAGTTAATGATACGCAATCAGTACATTTAGATTTGGACTAGACCGCCAACATTTTTTAGGTAGACAATAAGGCATGACTGAACTGAATGGATTAACAGCACTTGTAACGGGCGGTTCTCGAGGTATCGGCCGATCTGTTTGTCTTGAGTTGGGGCTGGCAAAGGCAAATGTTGTCGTAAATTATAACCGTAATAAAGAAGCAGCAGATACAACTGTTCAAGAAATAATTTCTTTGGGTGGCCAAGCAATCGCTGTCGAAGGAAATGTTGCGGACAGTGGGGATGTTCAAGATCTTATAAAAACTGTTCAGGAGCATTTTAATGGACTTGATATTCTGATTAACAATGCTGGTATTACGAGGGATACCTTGCTACTACGTATGAGTGAAGAAGATTGGGATACCGTTCATCAGACAAATTTACGAGGTGCGTATCTTGTAACTAAAGCTGCATTGCGTCCGATTTTAAAGTCTAATGCGGGTCGAATTCTAAATATGGCTAGTGTGGTTGGGGTTACTGGAAATCCGGGTCAAGTCAACTATGCTGCTGCAAAATCGGGTCTAATAGGATTTACTCGTGCGTTGGCTCGCGAAGTAGCGCCACGAAATGTGACTGTAAATGCAATCGCCCCTGGTTTTATTGAAACTGACATCACAGCCTCTTTGACTGATAAGCAAAGAGAGGCTGTGATGTCACAGGTACCTTTAGGTAGATTTGCTCAGCCCGAAGAAGTAGCACCACTCGTACGTTTTTTGGTGGGACCGGGCGGTTCATATATAACTGGGCAATGTATTCATCTAGATGGTGGTATGGTGATGGCATGAAAGAAGACCATGTCCTCCGTCGTGCTCGTTGTTTTGTTCTGGAAACGTTATATGAGCTGGAGAATTCAGAGCATGATCTTGAAGCTGTTTGTGAGAGAAGGCTCTGCGAAGCTGCCGATTCAGATGTGGAGTTAACCACTCCAGGCACTTCCGGTTTTGCCAAGGGTCTTTTAAGAGGGGTTTGGAATTCTCGTATCGATTCTGATGCTCGTATCCAGAAGGCAGCCCCTAAACATCCCGTCGAATCTATAGCTGCAATTGATCGATCTGTTCTCAGGCTTGCCATCTGGGAGTTACTCGCGGATAATTCAGCGCCGGTTGGGGCTGTTGTTAACGAAGCGGTCGAGCTTGCGAGATCTTACGGTAGCGATTCTTCACCAGGCTTTGTGAATGGTGTACTTCGAACTATAGGTGCGGAGATATCTGAACAAAGAAATAAAGTAAAATAAAGTAAAATAAAATATGATAATAGTTACATTTAGGAGTATTTCTAGTGCCATCCACTTTTGAACGGGTTTGTGCCATTGTAGTTGAACAGCTTGGGGTTGATGAGAGCGAGGTTTCTCCAAGCGCCTCTTTCGTTGATGATCTGAATGCTGATTCCTTGGATTTAGTTGAATTAATTATGTCCTTAGAAGAGGAGTTTTCTGGAGATACAGAAATTGAGATTAGCGATGAAGATGCTGAAAAAATTGTAACGGTGCAGGACGCAATAGATTATTTGCAAGATCATGGTATCGAAGACACGGATTGAATCGGTAATTTTTTATACGCCAGTTTATGCTTTAAAGCGTAGGTTTTAGTATGGATTTCAGCGTCTTCGGTATTGGGTTGCCCGAAGTTTTTGCCATTTTAATTTTATTAGTAGTCGTAGTAGGTCCTAAGAGGTTGCCTGAAATGGCTTGGCATATTGGACGAGCTGTTAAGACTCTTCAGCGGTATGCACGGGCTGTCCGTGATGAATTTGGTGAAGAATATCAGTATTTAGATGAAGAGATTCGTACGATAAAAGAAGATGCTCGTGAAATAAATGCAGAAATGCGTGAAGTTCGAGCAGAAGTTACTGAGAATGTTGAGGAGGTACAAACAGATTTTCGTGAGGCGACTGAGCCGATAACAGATGATATGAAGGTGAACGGAGGTGAAAGTTCATCTTCGGTAATTCCTACTCCTGTTAATCCAGTCTTCCATTCTCAATCCGACAATACGGCATCTTCGACATCAAAAGTTGTTGATAATGAAGCTACTGTATCTCAAAAACCTACACCACCTCGAATTTTTTGACAGTTACTTGCGATAGCGATATTCAGAAATGACTACTGATTCTTCATCGCCCCTAGGGGAGCAAAATCAAGGAGAGGTAATTAAGCCTCCTCCTGGTGAGATGTCCATTTTTGAACATCTTATTGAACTCCGAAATCGTACTATTGTTGCCGCTTTAGCAATTTTGTTAGGTGTTGTTGCTGTTCTCTATTTCACTTGGGATCCTCATCCATCGCTTCCGAACACATTCGATATTCTTTTAGAACCTGCACGATCCCGTATTGATTTTTCTATGGAGCGAGCACAAGAAATTATTGGAAAACAGTTAGATAAAGAACTCCTAGTTACCCTTGAAATGGCAGACATAGAGACTAGTGAGACTGAAAATCTAGTGGGGACATACATATTCCCACAAACCGAGTTCTTGGGTGAAAAGCCGATTTTAGGGATAGCCGAGGATGGTTCC
>JAKUNN010000011.1 GCA_022451885.1 Dehalococcoidia bacterium
TGGGTGGTATGGGTGGCATGGATATGGGCGGTATGGATATGGGCGGTATGGATTTTTAAACGAGGAAGCTAAATGGATTTAAAATTAAATGGGAAAGTTGCATTAATTACTGGAGGTAGCCAGGGTATAGGCTTAGCAACTGCAGTTGAGTTTGCACGCGAAGGTATTGATGTTGTTATTTGTGCTCGTCGTCAAGAACTCTTGGATGAAGCTGTTGCTGAAATTAACAAAGTTACAGGACGATCGGTGCTTGCTCTGTCTGCGGATGTAAGCAAGGCTTCGGATATTGATCGTGTGGTGGATTCAGTGATCACCAAATACGGAAGGTTAGATATTCTTGTGAATAATGCCGGCCGGTCTGCTGCAGCATCTTTTGAAGAAGTTGACGATACTATTTGGAATGAGGATCTTGATCTGAAACTAATGGCGGCAATCCGTTGTAGTCGTGTTGCATTGCCACATTTAGAGAAATCTGGTGAAGGAAGGATTATCAACATCACAGCTGTTGGAGGTAAAGCACCTCCGGCTGGATCGCTCCCAACTAGTGTTAGCCGCGCGGCAGGTATCGCTTTGACGAAAGCAATGTCAAAAGATCTTGCAAAGAAAAATATTCTCGTAAATACAATTTGTATAGGCCTTGTAAAAAGTGGACAGATTGAAAATGCTGCTAGGAGTAGGTTTCCTGACCTAACACTTGAGGAGGCTTATTCAAAAATGGGTTCACCAGTTCCTCTAGGACGTGTTGGAGAAGCGCGGGAAGTAGCTGCATTGGTGGCTTTTTTGGCTTCACCTTTAGCGGGTTACATTACGGGGACTGCTATCAATGTTGATGGCGGTTCAGGCATGACTGTTTAGGAATTTAGTAACTACCTTGCTGATCAAAGATGCGCTTGGGATTGGCGATGGTCATTTGATTAATTTGTTCCTCGCTTATACCTCTAGCACGCAGTTCAGGTAAAACATCTTGACTTATGTGTAAGTAGTGCCAATTTGGCATAATCTCTTGTCGGTCCTCACGTTTTCTTGCATCCATTTGGCAGTTCGTATCATGTGATAGAACTATTTGTTTAGAAAATCCTAATTCACAAAGTTTTACGATCGTATCGATTCTTTCTTCGGTCGTCAGGGCACGATCGATTCCGAATCGGTCCATACCTATTGTGCTGCCTCTTTCCATGAGACGTGTTAAATAGTCGATATCAGTTGTGTCACCAGAATGTCCTATTACAACCCTTGATAAATCAACACCTTCATCCTCAAAAATATTTTGTTGTGCTAGACCTGATTGGGTACTTACATCGGTATGTGTACTAATAGGGACACCTGTACGTCTGTGTGCACGTGCACCTGCACGAAGCATTTTCTCATTTTCCTCGTCGACAGTTGGTTCCGTTGCAAGTTTAATAATTCCTGCATGGATTTGTGAATTAGCTATACCGTCCTCAATATCTTTTACGAAAAGATCAGCTATTGAATCAGAATCCAGTGATTGGAATACATTTGGCGGCTGACGCCACACCCCTGTACACATGACGATATTGACAGGGCTATTCTGGGCGACTTCATTGATGAGAATAGGATCACGACCTAAATCAACAGTTGTGAGGTCCACAATTGAATCAATGCCAGCAGCTTTCATTTTTTCCATAGTTGAGATGGCATTTTCGATTTCCGCATCGTGGTTCCATAGATGTGGCCAGTTGGAATAAACACCAGGTGAAAGAATAAAAATGTGTTCATGCATCAATGTGAATCCGAGGTCTGCAGTATCAATGTGGCCGAGTACCGTTGCGATTTGAGTCATAATTTCCCTCATGCTAGAAAATAAGCGTGTGTACATCCTAACCGTTGGCTTAGGAAAAAGACGTTTTTTATTGATTGATTTTTGCTCGTAAACATTATTTAATTAAGAGGAGTTTATTTTTATGAATCCTGTTAGCACGTTAAAGCAGTTAGATGTTCTTTTCGATTCTTCTAAGACGGAAGATGTTGTGCTTTTCCTACATGATTATGCATGTCCGATTAGCTCAAGGGCATATCAGCAAATGTCTCGTTTGGATGCTGTCGTGAATTTGATTGATGTAGCCAAATTTAAGGATTTAACTGCAAATATTGCTGATCGTACTTCTGTTGTACATGAATCTCCGCAAGTAATAATTTTGCGAAATGGAGTTTCGGAGTGGGATGCATCCCACTATGGAATTACAGAAAAACGTGTCAAAAATGCGTTAGTTACTGACACGAATCTTTAACGAGGTTAATCCGCGGAAAACTGCATTGGTGTTATAACGTGGTGGTTCTGTGAGCTCGATGGTACTCCATTGCTTTAAGACTTTCTCAAATCCAATCTCTCCTTCTAAGCGCGCTAAAGGTGCGCCAAGACAGTAATGAATGCCACGCCCTAATGAGATGTGGTCTCGGCCATTAATGTTGTCTAATTGCAATGAATCGGGAGTTTTCCACATGTCTGTATCATGATTTGCTGCTCCATGTAGGAGAATTATAAAATCCCCCTTTTTGATCAATTTTTCCCCAATTTCAACATCTGTTAGCGCAACGCGTCCGTTTGATGCTACAGGTGTGTCGTACCGAAGCATTTCCTCTACAGCTAAGTTTATTTGATCTAAATTATTTCGTAACCAGCTCATTTGGTCAGGATTTTTTAACAGGGCATACATCCCATTACCTAGTAGATTTGCCGTAGTTTCGTGACCAGCTACGAGCAAAAGCCTTAGTGAGGCGTGAACTTCTGCATTAGATAGTTTGTCACCCTCATCCTCAGCTTTTACAAGTAAAGAGATCAAGTCGTTTTCTGGTGCTGTTCTACGCTGTTCAATAATTACGTTGAAGTATTTTGCTAGTTCAATACCAGCTTGTGTCGCGTCCTTGATCTCTTTAGAAGTCAGTCCGGGTTCGAGTGTACGCGCAAGCTTAGCTGTCCATGATTTAAATTGGACCCTGTCTTTTACTGGAACTCCAATCATTTCTGCGATAACAGTTAAAGGGAAAGGGATTGCATATCTTTCGAGAAAGTCAAATTCACTTTCATCTCCAATATCTTCGATTAATGTTTTTGCCACAGACTGAACTTTTGACTCCCATAGAGTTATTGCTTTTGGAGTAAAGGCATGAGCCACAAGTGTTCTTAACCTTGTGTGATCAGGTGGGTCAGAGGCAAGCATGCTAGGCGCATCAGGCTCAGCTTCCGCCAATCCAGACTCGTCAGCTTTTGAGTTTGAGAATCGGTGATATCCAGGATCCCCGAAAATAATCTCTGTTAATGTTTTTTCCTCATTTTTTTTATCTGCTCGTTGTTCTCTAGGGTTTCCGTTTGAAAAACGTTTATGGTCACGAAGTACGGTGTCGACATCTGAATGTCGGCTTAAAACCCAAGCTTGAGAAATATCAGACCAGTGAATCGGATCTTTGTTACGTAGTTCATTCCAATTTTTGTAAGGATTTTGGTAAGTAGATTTTTTAAGCGCATTGTATACCACACCTGTTTTCCGTTTCTCGATAATCGCGCGCCGTTTAAGTATGAACTTGATCAAAGTCGAACGGATACTTTTCTGTAATAAGGATCCAACAAAAAGGTCTATGATCTTGGCTTGTATGATGCCTCGACGTAGTGGTTTCTCACTAGTTACCCCTTGTAGATTCCCCATGTTAATGCTCCTGCTAGTTTAAGAACCATACCTTTCCGAACGGTAATCTGACATACGAGTTGCATCGCTTGAAAGTTCCGGTCCAAGTTCACTTTCATCAATAGTTCCTGCATGGTGCCTAGCTGATTTTCCACTATCAAATGTAATCCATTTTTCTGGGACAATTTCTAAAACCACTCGTAATGGAGAATCTAGCATTTCAACGAAATTGGCGGCATCTTCTTCGCTATCGGGATGCAACCGTTTTCCGAGAGCAGGATAAAACCAATCCTTTAACTCCTGATCATTTTCATGAATTATGGCTCTTCCTTTTGCTGTTGCTGTACCGGTCGGACAACCGCTATCAGGCGGAGCAGTGCGCCCACTTATAACTACTGAACAACGAGGGTCTCGTCTTAATGCAGCGACGCGATGACGATGTCCTCCACAAGTAATCCAAAATCTACCTTCATGCCAAACATATGCATGCATTACTCCAACAGGCCAGCCATCTTTTGTGGACCAATTGAGGACACATTCTCCGGAAAGGTTACATATCTTCTCGAGTTGTTCATTGTCGTAAGGATAAATAGAAACTGATTCGTGATCGGTTGCTTTTTGAGCGAATGCCATATGAGCCTCTCTTCGTCATCTTTTTAGGTAAGTGATGATAAGAGACTAAAGCGCGGCCTTCAATATGTTTTTTCTGTTTAGGTTTTATGTTTTTGGTCGGGGTGGACAGATTCGAACTGTCGGCCCCACGCTCCCAAAGCGCGTACTCTACCAGGCTGAGCTACACCCCGACTGTTCAAGGCTACTCTATATATGGGGTGTAGAGAAAATTCTGACTCTTATTGTTGGGCACATCCAATAATGTCAGACACATCTTTAATATTATTTTCGTTAAACCATTTTGTTAACTCTGAAAGTATGTCAAGGGTTGCGGTCGGGTTTGAGAAAGAGGCAGTTCCCACTTGTATTGCTGTTGCACCTGCCATAAGAAATTCAATAGCATCCATTCCGTTGGTTATTCCACCACATCCAATTACAGGAATTTGTACTGCACTCGAAACTTCATAAACATTTCGTAAGGCGATTGGTTTTATAGCTGGTCCACTTAGACCACCTGCTCCTCTTTTAAAAACTGGTTTGCCAGTTGCTGAGTCAATAGCCATACCGAGGACAGTATTTATTGCGCATATTGCTGCCGCGCCTTCGGCTTCGCAAGCCTTGGCTATACTTCTTGTGTCGGAAACATTAGGTGTTAGTTTTACGATAACTGGTACCTCTGAATGCCTCACCGCTGCTCTTGTAACAGAGGCTGCTCCGTTAATGTCTTGGCCAAATTCAAGACCAGAATCAACATTAGGACATGAGATATTGAGTTCAAGAGCATCAATGCCATCTATATCTCCGAGTGTTTCAGCGAGTTCTATAAATTCCTCCTCAGTGTCCCCTGCGATATTAACTATTACGGGTAAATCTAGTTTTGCCCATTGAGGTGCAAATTCTTTGATGATCTTTTCAACCCCTACGTTTTGAAGCCCTATTGAGTTAAGCATGCCTCCTGGGGTTTCAACAGCACGAGGCTGACTGTTTCCGGAACGCGGAAGTATAGTCACACCCTTCGAAACAATAGCGCCTAAAAGAGTGATATCGAAATGCTTTGCAAATTCAAGGCCCCATGAAAAGGTTCCAGATGCAGGCATAACTGGGTTTTGTAGTATGAGGTCGTTTTTTCCGGACGGTGCAAGGTTCACATTTAATTTTGTCGCCATAGTATAAGTTTACGAGAAAGCACCGAACTCTTCCTGTGCAGTTTTATTTTCCTGTTAGAAGAACCCCAGCTACCATTGAGGTAGGCTACTTTTCGTGGTCTAAGTAGAATTGGTTGAGCAATCGATCTTCTTATATACCGCGTTAAGCAGCTGTATTTCTTATACGAATAAGTGATGTGACTATTCCCGATCAAGATACCATTATTCAAGCACTAACGGCTGTGCAAGATCCTGAGCTACATCAGGATATTGTTTCTTTGCAGATGGTTAAAGACATCGAAATTGAAGAAACAAAAATAACTGTGACAATTGAGCTGACTACACCTGCTTGTCCTCTACGTGAAACAATAGAAAACGACATACGTGAGGTGTTACTACCTTTGGATGGAGTAGAAGTTGTGGCGCTTGAGTGGACTGCTCAGGTTAAAGCTAGTGTGCCACGCGAGGATCAGAAAGTCGTTGAGGGTGTTGCAAATATTATTGCTGTTGCATCCAACAAAGGTGGTGTTGGTAAGTCAACAGTGGCTACAAATTTAGCGGTTGCATTAGCAGCATCTGGGGCAAAAACTGCAATAATTGATGCAGATATTACTGGCCCTAATATTCCTACAATGTTTGGTTTACCTGCTGGTTTGCAAGCTGAAAATACTGAAGGATTGCGTCCAATAGATAAGCATGGTGTGCAGGTAGTTTCTCTTGGGTTTTTGTTGCCGAAAGGTACTCCAGTTGTTTGGCGTGGGCCAATGATTGGGAGTGCGGTGCGTCAGCTTTTGCATGATGTGGCTTGGGAGGGGATCGAATATTTAATAATTGATTTACCCCCGGGAACCAGTGATGCATCAATGAGTATGGCTCAAGAAGCACCAATTGCTGGTGCAGTTATAGTTTCAACGCCGCAAGACGTTTCGTTGGAAGATGCAATGAAAGCAGTTTCAATGTTTGAAAAATTAGATGTACCTGTTTTTGGGATGGTTGAGAATATGAGTTATTTCGTTGCTCCTGATACAGGTGTAACGTATGACATTTTTGGTCATGGTGGTGCTAAAAAGGCTGCAGATGAGCTAGGTATCGATTTTCTTGGTGAAATCCCAATTGAACCTGCGATACGTGAGGGTGCTGATCGAGGTGTTCCAGTTGTAGTGAATGCGCAGGACTCTGATTCTGCGAAAGCATTTACTCAAATTGCAGGGTCTGTTGCTGCTCGTATAAGCGTATTACAAAGGATGAATATTTAAATAATGTCAAAAAATATAAATGAGAAAAACAACGAGAACGAAGTAGCAGATTCTTCCGAAGATCAAGATGTTGTAGGTGATGAGGAATCCCGCAAAGAAGTTGCTTCAGAAAAATCAAATAGAAAATCAAATAATAATCGCCCGAAAGTAAACAAATCGTCTTCCAATGACGATATCGACAGATTATTTGAGATTGTTGAGAATCAAAGTGAACGCCTTGAAAGCTTTATCGAGTGGACTGAAGAGCGTTTTGATGGGAAGAGGCATGAAGATGAGGAGAACCTTCCCAAGTTCGCAGTCTTTGTTGATTCAGCAAACGTTGAGCTGGCGCTTGATCGTTCTAAGAGGAGACTTGATTGGGGAAGAGTGCTAAAAACTCTGACAAAAGGACGCCGTCTAGTTCGTGCAATTGCCTACTCTCCGGTCCATGAAGACGTGAATGTTAGTATGGAAAGTCAAAGGTTTGTTGAGCCGTTTTTAGGTAATGGATACAAAGTTATCACAAAGCCATTGAAACGATTTAGTGATGGTACGGTTAAGGCGAATGTAGATATAGAGTTGGCAATCGATCTTTTAACAATGAGCGATCGTTTGGATATTGCCTGTATTGTTTCTGGTGATGGTGACTTTCAGCCACTAGTAGAAGCAGTCCAGAGTCGTGGTGTTCGGGTAGAAGTTGCTAGTGTAGGTAATGCCATAGCATCACATCTAAGAAAAGCTGCTGATGATTATATTAATTTGGATAAAATGCTCAAATAACGTAGTCTTCTAAATTTTTGTAAAGGTTTTGCTTTTCGGGTTTTTGTGACTCATTTTGTAGAATTTCTTCAATTAGAGAAACTGTTTTTTTAAGTTCCCCGTCATTATTCTGGATAACATAATCATTCAGGTTTGAGTAGGCTTGTTCTTCTTGTGCTTTTGCAAGTCGTTCTTTAAGTTGTTTGGATGTTTCACTGCCCCTGTCTAGTAGACGTTCACGCAGAGAATCTTCTTCAAGGGTGAGCAGGATAATGATAATTTCCTCTGAAAAATTTCTCCAGAATTTAGCTCCCTGCAAATCTGTTCTGATAATTGTGGTACCACCTGTTCCTATACATTTCTTAAGTTCTGCAATTTCCAGACCTTTGAAATCTTCGTAAACCTTTGCGTGTTCTATAAATTCGTTATTTTTCACTCTTTTTTCAAATTCTGACGTGCTTAAAAAATAATAATCTACCCCATGGATTTCATTTTTTCGTGGTGAGCGAGTAGTGCTTGTTATTGCTCGCTGTATCTTTGCATCTCGTGTAAGTTCATCAATAACGCTATCTTTTCCTACCCCAGACGGTCCATGTATAACGACTAACATCGCATTTTCCCCATTGGCCATTTTAAACCTTAGCTACTTTTTCCAGGGTATTCCAGAAGGTTGGATATGATATTGAAACCGCATCGTTTATCACTTCTGTTTCATTTTCTGCAAGTGCACCAGCAATTGCGGCTAAGATCCCGATGCGGTGATCCATTTGGCCGTCTAAAAGGGTTCCATTTAGGGTATGGCCACCTTCTACCACGAAACCATCTTCTGTAGCTTCAATTTTAGCACCCATTGCTCCTAAAACACTGATAATTGCATCAATACGGTTAGATTCTTTAACCCGTAATTCTTGCGCATCACGGACGATAGTTTGTCCTTTTGCGTAGCAACCAAGTAAGGCGATTAGGGGTAATTCATCAATTGCACGGGGAATTTCCTCGCCTGCAATAGTTGTTCCGATTAGTTGTGATGTTCGGATTAATAAGTTAGACATTGGCTCAATTTCAGAATCTGTAATAGTCTCTATTTCCAGTTGTGCCCCCATTCTTAGAAGAATGTCTAAGAGACCGGTTCTGGTCGGATTGGTACCAACTTTTTGGATCTGAATCTCAGCGTTTGGATGACATGCTCCTAGAACGAGCCAAGGTGCAGCACTTGAAATATCACCAGGAATTGTTAAGGAGACAGACCCTAACGCAGATGACGGTTCTATCTGGATACTATTGTTGTCATGGTTAATTTTTGCCCCCATTGATTGGAGCATTAGCTCAGTATGGTTTCGTGTAGGTTCGGATTCGACAACAGTTGTAGGTTTATTGGTATAAAGACCAGCTAAGAGGATTGCAGATTTCACTTGGGCACTGGCTACTGGCATGTCATAAGTGATCCCATGTAAGTTGCTGGGGGTTATTTGAAGGGGTGCCGTGCCAGATGTAGTTCCCGTAATGTTTGCATTCATTAGAGTGAGTGGTTCAATTATTCGGCCCATTGGTCTTTTTTGTAATGAGGCATCTCCCTCCAAGGTAGTCGGAAATGATTGTGAAGGTAATATTCCTGAAAGCAGTCTCATTGTTGTACCTGAATTGTTACAGTCGAGACTCTTTTGACTTTCATTGGATTGGAAGCCACGTAGGCCTTTTCCAGTAATGATTACATTTTTCCCCTGAGACCAATCAATTGGTATTCCTAATGTGCTTAGACAGTGGGCAGTTGATCTGACATCTTCAGAATCCAGTAGATTCTTTAGTTCTGCCTTTCCATCTGCGATCGCATTAAAAATTAAAGCACGATGTGAGATGGATTTGTCAGCCGGTGGCTGGATCTTTGCAGAGATCCGTTTTTTTCGACTAACGTTCACGCCTTTTTAGTTCCTCTTCCTTACGATCCAAGTCCTGCATACGATCTTTCAACCTACCGTATAAGTAGCCTCCCATAAGCATCTGTCCCATCGTATCACCAAATGTTGGCGTGGTTCCGTCACCTTTTTCTGGGATTTGGCGACCTTTTGGGATTTCATCGAATATTAGTCTTTCAGTTTGAGTTTGTTGTAACAGGCTTGTGAGCATTTCATATCCAGAAACTGCTCTTAGGTTCTCTTCATCATCATCAGACTCTTTCTCTTGGACTTCTCCAATAATGTCGTGACCAGCTTCGAGGCCTTCAATAATTATTCCAAGTTCATCACGATAATTTTTTAGCCAAGCAGTAAGAGCAGTCTGGTTTGTTTCAATAATGCCACGGCCCATTTCAGGATCACCTTTGGCCAATCTGGTCATTTCATTAAAAGCGGGACCTGCAAGAACTGAAGCATCGTCCCAAAAGTTACTGTCTCGAACCATCCTAAAAAGTGCTACGGCAAGGAGAAGTGGAACGTGGCTAACACTGGCAACATGCTGGTCATGCTCTATTGGATCTACAAATACTGGATATGCTCCGGCTTGTTCGATTAGGGCCAGAATCGTTTTAACGGATGTTTCTGATGCTGTGGTTGATGGTGTTAATGCCCATGCAGCTCCTTCAAAAAGGTCAGTCTTTGCAGCAGAGGGACCACTTTCGTCTGAACCTGCCAGTGGATGACCACCGATTATGTTTACAGACTTTGGGAGAATCCGGGTGGCATGATCTAGAAATTCTGCTTTTGTGCTACAGGTATCAGTAACCAACGCGTCTCCATGGACGTAATCTTTTAGTTCTTCAAGAACAGTTTTTGCTGCAAGTGGCGGCGTTGCAATTATGACTACATTTGCATCAGTAACTGCTTCTTTTATACTCCCGCTGCGCTTGTCTATGGCGCCTGCTTTTTCTGCAGTACGTTCTCGACCACGTTCAATGTCGTAGCCTACGACGGTGTAATTGCGTTTCTTATTTTTTGTAAGGTTTAGTCCGAATGATGTACCTATTAGACCAAGGCCAATAACTGCAATTTTTGCTTGTGTCATTATTCTTCCTTTAATTCTCTGCGTCTGCACGCTGTAGCAACTCTAGCATCGTATCAGTCCCAGGAGGTTTATGGTGCAAGCGTGTCAATTCAACTACTCTGGGCGATGCACCAGATGTTTCTAATTTTTGTGCGCCTATTTCACTATGCTCACGACTACGTGCTATAGCTCGACGGAGTTCTATAGCGGATGTATGTTTTCCTATTATTTGCCCTGTTTGACTCCAGCTTGCCAAAACATGAATAACGCGATCTCTGGTCCGCTGTTGCCCTTTCCCTATATCGTGTAATAGCGCAGCAGCAAGAAGTTCTGGGTTTTTTTGGCCGTTAGTTATCAGCCATTGTGCAGTACGTGCCCCGTGTCGTTGATCGCGGGGATGTTGCTCTAGGAATAAAGATAATGTGGGCTCACTCAAAATTTCGTGTACAAGTTGTAGGTCCTGGGCACTTGGTTGAAGTGAAGCTTCTCGAAATTGTCTAATTCGCTCTCTAATCATGGTACAAGAATATTTAAAATCAGATTGGTAAGATCGCTTGTAATCCATCGAATAGGACTATATGAAGGCGCAATAAAAGAAATTGCTATAAGTAACATTAATAGTGCAGGCCCCCATTTACTAAGCCTTGCGAGTGGATTGGCGAGTTCATTAGGGAGAATTCCTAGAATTACCTTAAATCCATCAAGTGGATGTATCGGGATGAGGTTGAAAAGTCCTAGGAGTACATTTAATTGGATGATCATCAAAAGGAAAAAACCGAAAATTTGCTCCCCGCTTGCATATTTAATGTAATCCAGGTTAGGGAAATAACCCATATCAACCCAGCCGAAAAGTAAAGGTAGTGCGGCAATTACGGCGAACAAAAAGTTTGATAAAGGTCCTGCAACAGAAACTAGCAGATTGCCAGTCTTTATCCCGTAGCGCAGTCGATAAGGATTAACGGGGGTAGGCTTCCCCCAGCCAATTCCGACTATCAGGATAGCGAGAGTGCCAAATTTATCTAAGTGCGCTAGCGGATTTAAAGTGAGCCGTCCCTGCAGAGCAGCTGTATTGTCACCTAATTGGTTTGCAGTCCATGCATGGCTAAATTCGTGGAAAGCTATACCAGTTACAAGTGCAACGAGAAGAGCCCCCGCAAGGGCAACGAGAGCAGTAGGATTGTCGGCTAAATTTGCTAGTTGATAAATCAGCATCTGTCACTCGAAATAAAGCAATGTATCTCAATAGTACACTGCTTCTTGAGTAACCAAATTTAGTTGAGATAAGTTACAGCTCTTTTCTTAGTTGAAGAGGGTTAGATTAAATTGGTCTGGAGGACGTTGAAGAGCCGTGCGCGCAGTTTACTAGGTAAATTACCTTTAATATATGTATATGAGTGGTGCACTGGCACAGAGGCTAGTATTTCCAGTTTTAGCGGCTATTATCGTCGCCTCCTTAATCACCGCATTTCTTTTTTTCCAGGATTCGGATTCAAGAACTGCTTTCGCAGATGCTGATGCAGGTATTTATGCTGTAGTTTCGAAACCGGGTCTAGCAGTAGATACGATAGCGGTTATTCGTGCAGGAGATATTGGATACGAAGAAATACTGATAACGATTCCTCACTTGCCAGGAATGTCTGCGAGAGGTGTAACATCGCCAGACGGTACAAAGGTTGCCTTAATTGTTGCAGATGAGGGTGATGTAAAGAACCCAGTGGGTTCGCTCCGAATTTTAGATCTAATGACTGGATCTTATACAAGATTGGCCACTGGGGTTGATTTGCTTCAACAACCAGTCTGGAGCCCTGATTCAGAAGCCATTCTCGTTACAGTTAGCCAACCTAGCAAGACGGAAGGTTTTGTGGATACTGCTGTTTTATCGTATCCGGTAAAATTTACTAAGCAGAAAAAAGCACAAGTCTTGACGATTTTCCGCGCAGTGATTTTGGCTGTACCACTTAGAATTGATCAGTCGGGAGATTTATTCACGGTAGCTATTAATGAGCGAGGCTCGCTACTGTTTATAGGTGATCAGGAAATCCGTGTTCTTAGTCGTTTTTTTACACGAGACTGGGCGTTAAGTTCCAGTGGAAGAAAAATAGCGTTCATTGAAGCTAACCTCGATGCAGGGTTGCAATATTTACCTCGCGTAGAATCAGTTTTTGGTGGTGGTGTGGTAGCCGCTGCAGTTCAAAATGGGGGACGTCAAGCATTAGGCGCAGTCTGGAAACCATCTGAATTTGAACAGGTTGATTTTGGTGATGAACCTTCTGTAGTTGAGGGGCAGGTAGCAGCAGCGGGTTTTGTGTCCGGATTTGATATTCCTTTATCTTGGGCAGAAACTGGCGATGTTTTACTTGTTGAACATTGGAGTGGAATAAATTTTGAAAAGCCTGGTGATGTTCAATTACAAATTGTTTTAGCTAATGGCAGATACTCAATCGTGGGTTATACGAGGTTCTTAGGTTGGGTTGTGAAGTGAAAAAAGTATTGTTATTTGGGTTGTGCTTAGGTGTATTTTTACTAACTGCGCTTACTTTTTTCGATCCTACTAAAACGGTTGATGCTTGTGGAGAGTACGGACCTTTTAACTTCGAAACTTTTGAGCCTGAGGATAATGCTGCGGTGTATTCGCTTGCGATTGAATTAGCAGTAGAGGGTCGACTAATTACCGAACAAAAGCAACCGCGAGGTTCAGATTTATCGAAAGTTATGTACCCAGGTTTACATAAAGGTTCTCGTTATAGCCGTACAGTTTCTCCAGATATGAATAGTTTCATACCTCCGACTATTGTGAAATCAATTTTGTGGGTCGAGTCTGGATGGCAAAATGCTTCCCGAGGTATTCCATGGGGTGGAGTGGGTCCTACATTAAGATCTTTTGATTGTGGGTATGGAGTAGGTCAAGCAACGACGGGTATGGAAAATACTGCAGATAATCCTAGCGTTGAGCAAGCAAAGGTCGGAACTTCTTTTTACCATAGCATTGCAGCTTCAACCAGAATCTTAGCCTTAAAATGGAATGACAGATACAGGCCAATAGCCGGACAAGGGAACCCGGAAAATTTGGAAGATTGGTACTATGCGATTTGGAGTTACAACGGTTTTTCCCCTATTAACCATCCGTTATTTAATCTTACTGTAGTAGATGCTGATGGTACTCAGCATGGTAATGAGTGGAATTGGCGTAACCATCCGCTCTATCCTGCCCTTCACCCCTTCAGGGGTGAAGTCTGGCATTGCAACGAAAAAACTGCTGCCACATATGTGGATGGCGGTGATGGAACACCTTTCTTTGATTATCTTGATTACACATATCCCGAACGTATTTATGGGTGTATGCGTTATCCCCCTAAAATTGCGAGGAGAGTTAGTGCGTTGCGTGAGCAAAATGGGACAAGTTCGCTCTTAAATTGGGCTGATCCGTTGGCTGCCGCACTTTCTGTAAATACGTCTACCTCATTGCTAGCCCCAGAACTTGCTGGTGAACGCATGTGGGACCCTGTAGCTTTTCGAATGCCTAACCTTGCAATTCCCCAAGTGGCAGCAGCTTTTATGCCTGAAAATTTTGTTACTTGTGAAGCAGTTGCTTTCAGTTATGGATGTCCTTCAATGGATTTTCCTACAGCTTTTCCGGAATTAGGAGTACAGCCTTTTCAAGATCCGACGCCAACTGTAGATGCCAATATCGATACGATGCTTTTATTTGCTTTACTTGGAGCTCCTCCCCTTCCTCTCTATCCAAACATGTTTGTGGATGCTTTCTCAATTTCAAATTTATCAGCTCTACCAGATGGAACTTCTGAAATTGCTAGTGCTGCCGTAAAGAGCGGTGTTTTTGGGTTAATTCCATTTCGAATTGTTACATCAGATCCATGGGTTTTTGTTACTAAGCAAGAATCTGACACAAGGATTCATGCAGGAATTGTTATTGGGAGTGGTTTTGAGGTAAATCTAAGTCCAAATGTTGCTCAGCAGGGGTACTCTAGTTGGTTGCAGATCAGATTTGATCCCCAACTGGCTCCAAGTGGGGATTCGGTCTCAACAGTGAGGTTCGAGTCACTTATTGATGATTCAGTAAATACAATTAAATTATATATTACAAATCCTGAAAATTTTGATGCTGTAGAAGAAAAAATTGAGCCTGAGCCAGAACCTTTGGAGGAAACAAAGCCTCCGCCTGCTAGATTTGCAGGATTTGTACAGATTGATGGTGAGCAAGCTTTGACTGGTGCCTTAGTAATTGCGTATATAGCTGGTCAAACCTGCGGGGTCTCTGTGATCGATCTTGATGGTACGTATGTTATTGATGTTGATGGTGGGGCTAAGTGTGGTAATGCAGGTGATGCAGTTCAATTTACAGTCAATGGATTAGGTGTTTCTGAGATCGGTGTTTGGAGTAACGTGGTTTTAAACAAAGTTGACTTGAATGCAAGTGTGGATAATCCCGTTGACATTGGTGTTTCTCAAGAAGAAGCGGGTTCTATGAGTAATGATGCAGAAGAAGCAGAGCCAGCGAGTCCTGTAGTAGTTGAATCAGAGCCAGTAGTTGAGATGTATGTTGTAGGTGCGGGCGATACGTGTNGCGAGATAGCCTACGACAACAATTTAGAGCTAAGTGAGTTATTAGCACTTAATGGGCTTACCGAGCCTGATTGCTGGAACCTAGCGATCGGGCAGGTTTTAAAAATTCCAAAGTCAGATACCAGATAAGGTGAAAGGTTTTCTGACTACTTTCCTTCTTCATCTGTGTCACCAATTACACGTTGTGCGATATTTGCAGGAACTTCACCATAGTGGTCGAATGTCAATTCAAAAGCGCCTCGACCTTGAGTTAAGGATCGAAGATCTGAAGCATATCTTTGAACTTCTGCAAGGGGGACTTCGGCATCTACAACACTAATATTACCGTTGGGACTAATTCCATGAATTCGTGCACGTTTCGTATTTAAGTCTCCTACAATATCCCCTGCAAACGATTCGGGTGCCTGGACTCGAATAGACATGACTGGCTCGAGCAGTAGACCGGTACCTTTTTGGACAGCATTTTTTAATGCTTGTCCTCCAGCAAGTTTGAAAGCCATTTCACTTGAATCAACAGGGTGATGTTTTCCGTCATAGAGAATGATTTCACAATCAGTAAGTTCATAACCAGCTAGTACGCCATCATTAGCCGCTTCGGTTACTCCCTTTTCGACAGCAGGAATAAATTCTTTCGGTACTGAACCCCCGACAACACGATTACCAAATTTTAAACCCGATCCCCGTGGAAGAGGAGAAATTTCGATAGCGACCCGTGCATATTGTCCATGTCCGCCAGATTGTTTTTTATGCGTGTAATCAGATTGCGACAACTGTGCAATTGTTTCTCGGTAGGGTACACGAGGTAATTCTAGTGCAACCTCAAGATTAAATTTTCGAAGAAGTTTTCCTGTAGCCACTGCTAAATGTGTGTCTCCCAATCCTGAAAGGATCGTTTCTCCAGTATTTGAGTCTCGATCGAGACTCAAGCCTCGATCTTCTGTAATTAAGCGTTGTAGGCTCGGGCCAAGTTTGTCTATACCAGTCTTACCTACTGGTGTGACAGCCATACTATAAACTGGACTAGGAAAATCTATAGATTTTAATTTTATTGGGGTTTCTTTAGCTGTTAAGGTGTCACCAGTTTCTGTTTCGGACAATTTTGCAACGACACCAATATCTCCAAGTGATAGATCGCTGATTTCCTCTTGTTCTTTTCCTTTCGGTATATAAATCGTGCCTATTCGCTCTTGTTTCTCACGATTNACATTCCAGAGATGGCTGTCTGAAGTTAATTTCCCACTAAGCATTCTGAAGTAATTAATTCTGCCAACGTAAGGATCTGTGGCTGTTTTAAAAGTTAGAATAATAGGTGTTTTTGAACCATCTATTTCTAGTTCATCGCCATTTGCATCGACAAATTCTCTTTCTAATGGTGATGGTGCAATATTAATAAGTGTTTCGAGTACTTGATGGATCCCCAATTGTGGTGAAGATGCGGCACACACGAGGGGTATAATTGTCCCTTCGCAAAATCCTTGTTTGAGTGCCTTGATAAGTTCTTCTTCTGAAAGTACTGCGTCGTCGAAATATTTTTCCATAAGAACTTCGTCGTTTTCGACAATTTTTTCGATAAGTTCATTGCTCAGCTCATCAACTTTTTCCTGTAGTTCTGAAGGGATATTTCCGGTTGTATTATCATTTCCAGTAAATGCAGTTTTGCTTAAAAGGTTTACAACTCCAGTAAAATTTGATTCTAGCCCGATAGGAATCTGAATTGGAGTAACTCCAGCCCCCCACTTTTCTTGTAATTGTGAGACAACAGTTTCAAAGTTAGCATTTTCACGATCCATTCTGTTTAAAAGAATCATTCTAGGTAGTTCGTTTTGTTCTGCTAAATCCCAGGCTCGATCTGTACCTACTTCTAATCCAGCAATTGCATCGACCGCAATTAGTGCTACATCTGCTGCTGCCATACCGCTGCTAACTTCAGCCACGAAGTCTGCATATCCCGGGGTGTCAATTAGATTGATCTTATGGTTGTTCCACTCGACTGGAAGAATGGATAAGTTAACGCTGAATTTTCTCTGATGTTCATCCTCATCGTAATCGCTAACAGTGTTCTCTTCTTCAACGTTTCCCATACGTGTGGTTGCACCTGTTACAAATAATGCAGCTTCTGTGAAGGTTGTTTTTCCCACGCTACCATGGCCTGCGATTACAACGTTACGAATTTTTTCTGAAGAAAAGATTTTCATGTTAACCCTCTTTTTTCCACATTAATAAGCTGAATACCCCCGATACAAAGAGCACATATAGAATGCTAACAGGAGGTTTATCCGATTACATCCTTAATTTCTACTCCATATTCGCGCGTTTGTGTTGCTTTAGATCTGGAAACTACTGGGTTAAGCCCGAAGAAAGATGCAATAACCGAGATTGGTGCTGTTCGTTTCCAGATAATAAATGGGAAGTTGAAAGTTTTCGATACCTTTCAGAGTTTTGTTAATCCTCATCGTGGGATCCCATATTTTGTTCAGAAGCTTACTGGTATTACAGACGTTATGGTTCGTGACGCTCCAGACATCAGTGACCTGGAAGAAAAAGTAATTTCTTTTATTGATGATAATCCGATTGTAGGGCAGAACATAAAATTCGATTTAGGTTTTTTGTCACGGGTAGGTATTGAATTTTCTACAGGGAGTATCGATACAAGTAGGTTAGCTCGTTTGCTGATGCCGAACCATAAATACGGTGGGTTATCAGGCCTTGCAGAAGGCTTAGGGGTGGATTTTCGAGGAGAGAGTCACCGTGCACTTGCTGATGCAGAAACAACAGCTGCTGTCTTTGTTGAACTGTGCAACCGGCTTTTGGTGATATCCAGTGAGGAACGTCTGAAACTTGCACAGTTGGTCGCATTTGAATCATCTGGTTTAGCAGCAGTGATTGGCGGAGAGGAGGTAGGAACTGAGTCTACTGTTGAGAAAACAACGAGTTTCTTGCCGGAAAAAGTTAGTATGCCTGACCGTTTGAAACCCGTTGATGACGGAGTAAAAATTGATCCGGTAGATTTTGAGAAAGCTTTGAATGGCTCCAAAAATGTGATTGAGAATTTTGAGGAAAGACCTCAACAAAGTGATATGGCTGCGATTGTTAAGAAGTCACTCGAAACAGAAGGACGTTTTCTTATTGAGGCAGGTACCGGAGTTGGTAAATCTTTAGCATACTTACTGCCCGCAGCATTATTTGCTTTAAAAAGTGGTAAACATGTTGTGATTTCCACAAATACAATTGCTTTGCAAGAGCAAATAATTAACAAAGACTTACCAGCTGTTCGAGAAGTGCTTCTACAGGAAGGGTTAATCCAGGGGCCTCAAGAATTTCGTAGTGTTTTGCTAAAAGGGCGAAGTAATTATTTGTGTACCAAGCGATGGATTGAGCACCCTAAGGCTTTAAATGATTCAGATATTGGTGTCCTTGCCGCATCTCTTGCACTTTGGTTACCTGGAACGAAGACCGGTGATCGTGCTGAACTTAGATTAACACCGAGTGAACGGACAACATGGAATCGTTTTTGCGCAGAAGGGGCTGATTGTCTTAGTGAACATAACTCATTTGTGCGGGAGGGGAGATGTTTTCTTTCACGGGCAAGACAGGAGGCTGATGCGGCTCATGTGATAGTGGTTAACCACGCATTATTGCTTGCTGATGCTAAATCTGGCGGAAGTGTGATTCCTACTTACGACCATCTCATACTTGATGAAGTACATAATTTAGAACAGCAAGCAACTCAACAATTCGGTGTGAATATAGGTAGTCGCGATATTCAGCGAGTTCTGGATTTGCTATTTAGATTTGGTTCCTCGGATCAGCGACCTTTAGGTGTGTTTTCTGTAGAGGTTTTTCCTGAGATTGCCTCTTTGCCTGGAACAAACGATATATGTGATTCAATT
>JAKUNN010000012.1 GCA_022451885.1 Dehalococcoidia bacterium
TCTTTTTCTGGAATTCCCTCAAGAATACTCCATCGGTCTGCAGTTATTTTTTTAACCAAGAGGCCTTTATCTTTTTTTACCAAGATGCCAATAGCAAAAAGAACCGGTGTCCCTTCTGGTGGTTCCCCTTCCTCGTAGACGCCCCGCCATTCGTCGCCAAGGTTAATTTCTATCACACCAGCATGTTTTGGTGCTCTTCTTGGTTGCATTGGAATATTTGGTACGCCGGTCATGGTAGGTCCTTTATGGGAAGATCAACTTTGATCGTCTTTGTTTATATCGTTTGTTGCAAGTTCTGTTATAAATTTTTTGCGGCCATTTTCCATTTGAATCAGTCTTCCGACGCCTGGATAAGTGTTGTGAACGCAAATGAGAAGTGCATTATCAGTTATTGCGCGTTCTGCCACTTGTCTTTTAGTTTCTAAACTTATGAGGGGAAGAATATCAAATGCTGAAATCCAGGCGTCACGTTCCATTTGCACCTCATGATGAACTAAGTCACCGGTATATATTGCTGATTCCTCTTTGGATTCCAATAATACTGAAGCATGGTTTTCAGTATGACCTGGAGTTGGCAGGAATGTGATCCCTGGAATAATTGTGTCTGCGTTTTCGACTAAAGTAAGTTGTCCACTTTCATAAAGTGGCTTGAAATTTTCTTCAAGATAAGTTGCACGTGTTCGATCATTCGGGTTGATCGCGGCCTTATATTCGCCAGATTGTACGAAGTAGCGAGCATTGGGGAATGTAGGGATGATTTCCCCATCTTTTTCAATTGTGTTCCAACCGCAGTGATCAGTATGTAAATGCGTGTTTGCAACAGCAGTCACATCATTTCTGGATATACCAATTGCCTCCAACTCTTCTAGTAGGTGCCCATAATCTCCAGGATAGATGCGGTTACGTGTTCGCTCATCGTGTTTATTTCCCATGCCAGTTTCTACAAGAAGGATCTCATTGTTGTGGCGCACAACCATGCAGTTTAGGCCGAGCGGGATACGATATTCATCGTCTATGTTGTTCCTTCCAATAACAGGTTCCCATAAAATTCTGGGAATGAGTCCAAAAATTGCCCCTCCATCTAACCTTAAATAACCATCTGAGACAATTGAGACTTCAAAATCCCCTACTTGATAGCTGGATGCCATTTTATCTTCCGTCCTGTTGCATTACTCTAGGCTTTTTTCTCTAGTGATGTCTAAAGTTAAATTGAGTGCTTCGATTGCCACCTCTATTTGTGCGTCTTCTGGTGAACGTGTAGTTAGTTTCTGTAGAGCTATATTAGGTGTGAATAAGATTTTTATAAGTTTAGTATGTTCAAAGCGAGCACCGATTCTCAAAATTTCATAACTTAATGCTGCAATAGGCGGTAGAAGTATAATCCGGGAAATTATACGTATGATAAGTCCTTCATCTACAAGTAAATCAAAAAGAATGAATATTACCAAAGCCAAAACAATGACGACTAATAAAAAGCTTGTCCCGCATCGTGTATGTTCCTTTGGGAATGAGCGGATGTTTTTGATATCGATAGGTTTGCCGTTTTCGTAAGCATGTATGGTCATATGTTCAGCCCCGTGGTATTGAAAAACACGTTTGATATCAGGCATTAGGCTAATAAGAGCTATGTACCCAATGAACATAATTATTCGAAGTAGCGCTTCTGTTATTACGATTACTGCGTGTGGCCAATTGATTAGCTCAAGAAGATTGCTAATCAGAACTGGGGCTACAAAAAAGATACCTGTAACCATGGCTAGCGAAATCAACATGGAGCCCCAGCGAGCCTTTGCGGGAAATTCCACTGTTTCGCCATTTTCTTCTTCTTCTGCGTAGGCAATTTTGGAAGAGAATAAAAGCGCGCGTGTACCTAAAGAAAGTGTTTCCCAAAGGACTAGGATTCCGCGTATAAATGCCAGATTTCGGAGCCTGCCAGTTGCAATCCCTTTGAGTTGTTCAGTATGTTTTGTGATGGTTCCTTCAGGGTTTCGTATTGCAATAGCCATGTGTTCAGGGCCACGTATCATCACGCCTTCTATAACGGCTTGGCCGCCATAGTAGATATCTTGTTGTGACTTAGGTTTGTTCAATGTGTTGTCCACCAATATCTGGCAGAAGTGCCTATTTAGTTCGAACCATCACCTGTGATTGAATAGCGCCGTTGGAATCGTTCAACACGACCGGCTGTATCAACAATTCTTTGCTCTCCAGTGAAGAATGGGTGACATGAACTGCAGACATCAACGTGCAAACTTTCCTTAGTAGAACGCGTTTCAAAGCTGCTTCCGCAGGAGCAGGTTACCACTGCATTAATGTAGTCTGGGTGTAAATCTGATTTCATTTAGAAGCCTCTTCTGGGACAACGCTTACTTTTTTACGTCTTCCCTTGGCATAGGGGGCAAATTGAACCGCTCCCTCTATTTTTGCGTAGATTGTGTGATCACGCCCGACTCCGACTCCGACGCCTGGATAAAATCTCGTGCCTCTTTGTCTTAAGATTATTGCACCTGGCTGTACAAATTCGCCGCCAAAGCGTTTGATTCCAAGGCGTTGAGAGTTACTATCTCGTCCATTCTTGGAACTGCCCATTCCCTTTTTATGTGCCATTAGTTAGTGCTTCCTTCAATTGATTCTACAACAAGACGTGTCAATTGCTGGCGATGTCCGAGTCTTCGACGGTATCGCGTCTTATTTTTAAATTTCATAAACCGGAGTTTCTTACCTTTTCCATGAGCTTCTATTTTAGCTCGTACTTTTGCTCCTTCAACAATTGGCGTTCCCACAACAATGTTATCCCCATCAATCAACATGAGAACTTCAAATTCTCTAATATCGCCTGGTTCTCCAGGAATACTACCGACGTCGAATTCTTGGCCTTCGGTTAGAAAAAATTGCCTACCATCCGTTTTAACTATTGCTTCCACTAGTTTTCCTCCTAGGCACACATGAAAGTGTACGAACCATAAAGCCTTTCGGTCAAAGGATTTTCCAAAAAGGTTTTACGAATTCACACTTGCGTTTGTATTGCCACCCTCCCAAGCTAATCCAGGTTTTACTACAGGTTCGAATGTAGGTGTAGTCGTATCCCCTTCGTCTTTTGGTGAAGATGTCGGTCCAGGATCTTTTGGCTTCAGATCATCTGGTGGCCAAGGGTCTTCAGGATTACTATCAAGTAATCGGGTTAGGTGTTCACCCTCCATAGTCTCTTCTTCCATCAATACATCTACTAATTTATCCAATAAATCACGATGTTTTGTGAGTAGTTCTGTTGCTCTTGTGTGCGCTTCTGCAATTATCGAACGTACTTCATCATCAATCTGTTCCGCAATTTTTTCGCTGTAATTACGGGAGTCAGAGATTGTATTTCCTAAAAAGACCATCTCATCGTTTTTTCCAAACGTACGAGGTCCAAGCTGTTCACTCATCCCCCATCTTGTAACCATTGACCGAGCTATTTGAGTAACTTGTTCAAGGTCACTTGATGGCCCTGTAGAAGATTCACCATAGATAATTTCTTCGGCAACAAGTCCACCGAGAGCAGCACTCAACTGATCTTTGAACATTTTTGGTGTCCTATAGTGAGCTTCCTCATCAGGTAAGAATCTTGTGTACCCTCCTGCCATACCTCTAGCAACGATTGTTACTTTATGTGGTGGGTCGTGGTGCTCTAAAAAGTGTGCGAGTACTGTGTGGCCACCTTCATGATAAGCGGTTAGCTTTTTCTCATGATCGTTCATTACCCGGCTTTTTCGCTCTGGTCCAGCAATAACCCTATCCACTGCCTCCTCAAATTCATCCATTGATATAATTTTTTTGTTGCGTCTAGCAGCTAAAATTGCGGCTTCATTTACTAGGTTGGCAAGGTCTGCTCCACTGAAACCTGGTGTACTTTTTGCGATTGTTGCTGGAACAACATCCTCGTCGAAAGGTTTACCTTTCATATGAACGTTCAAAATTGCCTCTCGCCCTTTTACATCTGGCGCGTCTAGAATTACTTTCCTATCGAATCGCCCAGGACGAAGAAGTGCAGGATCTAGAATGTCAGGACGGTTTGTTGCAGCTAGGATAATCACGTTCGTGCCAGTATCAAACCCGTCCATTTCTACAAGAATTTGATTTAAGGTCTGTTCTCTTTCGTCATGGCTGCCACCTAGGCCAGCACCTCTCTGTCGTCCCACTGCATCAATTTCATCAACAAAAACGATGCAAGGTGAGTTCTTTTTAGCTTGTTCAAAAAGATCCCTTACTCGACTCGCTCCAACACCAACGAACATTTCTACGAATTCTGAACCAGATATACTAAAGAAGGGAACTCCTGCCTCGCCTGCTACAGCTCTCGACAGAAGAGTTTTTCCTGTTCCTGGAGGTCCTACTAATAGGACCCCTTTAGGGATTTTTGCTCCTAAAGCAGAAAACTTTTCTGGAAATTTTAAAAATTCAACAACTTCTACAAGTTCTTCTTTCGCCTCATCTGCCCCCGCAACATCCAAAAAGGTAACTGTTACTTTTGAGCCACCAAATAGTCGAGCCTTGCTTTTTCCGAAGCTCATAGCCTGAGAGTTGGATCCTTGAGCATTACGAAGGATAAGTAGCAAGAAGAGACCAAAAATCAAAAATGGCAATAGGTTCAAAAAGATATTTAGCCAGCCCGAGCGTCCACTTTCTTTAAAAGTCACATTGACTGCATTTGGTTTCCCGCTCTGCGCGCCTGTAATAGCAATACCTTCATCTGTTAGATAGGTTACGATGTCAGTGCTTTCAGAGATCTCGGTTTTCTTAATGTTTTCCACTTCTGGATCTGCTGAGAAATATAGTACCTCTAAATCTTTCCCGTTAACTGTAAGAGACTCAACTTCACCCTTTTTAATCTCTTCCACCACCTCTCCGAACGCGATTGTTTCAACATCTTCGCCGCCGCCAAAAATAAAATAGGCAATAGCTATTACAGCTCCAATTACAACAAGCCAAACAAGTCCGTTACGCAGTAAGCGTGTATTCACATTTCCTCCGAGACTATTGAGTATACCAGAGCTCTTCATTAGCTTTGTGGCTGTTGATGACAACCTACTGATACACTCTATATATGACTAATAAAAAGATAGCTTTCGTTGGTGGAACTGGTCCTGAAGGAATAGGGCTTGCATTAAGAATGGCAACCGTTGGGCACGAAATCATGATTGGTTCAAGAACAGATGAGCGAGGCAAAGAGGTTGCTGCAAGGATTTTATCAGATGTTCCTGAAGCAAAAGTGGATGGCGGTTCTAATAAAGCTGCTGTAGTTGGTGCAGACGTTGTTTTCCTTACTTTTCCCTATGCTGGTCAGGAAGAAACTCTTTCGATATTGGCGGACGATCTCAAAGATGTCGTTATTTGTAATGTCGTAGCACCTCTCAATTTTGTTAAGGGTGTTGGTGCGGTTGCTCAATCAGTCCCAGGTAATAGTGCTGCTGAGGAAGCTGCGTTAGCGCTTCCTAATTCTCGTGTAGTCTCAGCCTTTCAAAATATGAGTGCAGAAAAATTGATGGAATTAGATAAACCTGTAGAATCCGATGTTCTTGTGTGTGGTGACGATCGCGAAGCTAAGGAACTTGTTATTGAGCTAGCTAATCAAATAGATGGTGTGCGTGGTTTGGATGGTGGTGCATTGTCCAACAGTAGGTATGTAGAGATGCTTACCTCACTATTGATCAATTTAAATCGGCTTCACAAAACACAAACGAGTATCCGTGTCGTAGGTTTATAGTGCTAGAAAAAAAATTGTTAGTTTTGGTTGTATGTAATGCTTGAGGGTTCATTAAGTATCTTCGGAATTCAGGGACTTCCCGAAATATGTGAAGGGGATGATTTGGCAAAACTTGTGGTGGATGCTCTTCTTTTAAGGAATACGAGCCTAGAAGATGGAGATATTGTCATTATTACGTCAAAAGTGGTTTCTAAGTCGGAGGGGAGAGTTATTGATCTTGCTACCATTGAGCCTAATGCTTTTGCTCAACGTTACGCCCAGGCTTGGGATAAAGATCCTAGAGTAGTTGAAGTTGTCTTAAATGAGTCTAAAAGAATTGTCAGGCAGGTTGGCCCTGTTTTGATAACTGAAACAAATCATGGATTTGTTTGTGCAAATAGTGGAATAGATCAATCAAGTAGTGGAGCTCACGATAGAGTTGTTTTGCTACCTGAAGATCCTGATGAAAGTGCTAGAACGATTCGTAGAAAGTTTCGTGATCTAGGCTTTGATATACCCGTGATTATTTCTGATACATTTGGTAGGCCTTGGCGTGAATCGCAAGTAGATGTTGCTGTAGGTATTGCAGGCATGAATCCTGTAACTTCCTACATAGGCGAAGTAGACCCCCATGGTCATGAGTTTCTAGTCCAATCACTTTGCGTTGCAGATGAGATAGCATCTGCAGCAGAGCTAGTGAAAGGTAATGTAAGTCGAATTCCGGCGGTTGTCGTACGTGGTTTTTCTTATCAATCTGATGAAGAAGCAACTATGCAAGATGTGCTTAGAGATCCCCAAAACGATTTATTTAGGTAGCGTGAAGAATTTGGAAAAAGTCGAAGTTCGTTTGTTGAATGATGATTCTGCCATTCCGCGGTCGTTTTCGGAGTCTGCAAGTGGGTATGATTTGTATGCTTATTTACCAGGAGGGTCAGTTCAGATTGGCCAAGAACCAACCCGAATCCCCACAGGTATTGCATTAGCAGCTCCGCCAGGAATAGATGTGCAGATACGACCACGAAGTGGCCTTTCCGCGAAGGGAGTGCTGACCACTTTCGGTACGGTGGACGCAGATTACCGCGGTGAGCTTTTTGTTACCATGTATGCAGTATCCCCGAAGATTAAACATGCAGTGCAGCACGGTGATCGTATCGCTCAGTTAGTCTTTTCGCAGCTTGCGCTGGTACATTTTGAAGCTACGGAAAGCTTATCTGACACTGTACGAGGTAGTGGGGGTCATGGTAGTACAGGTGGATAGTTTTTTTGGTGGTTTCTTTTAACAGTTGCCTGAAACATGTATCAAGGTAGGCTTTAAGATATGTCTACTCAATTTGATGGCTTGATAAGCGAGACTACACGTGATGATCTACCTGACTTCGGTAGTGGTGACACAGTACGTGTGCATGCAAAAGTAGTTGAAGGTGATAAAGAGCGTGTTCAGGTTTTTGAGGGCGTAGTCACAAGAAAACGACGAAAAGGCCTCTCTGCAAATTTTACCGTGAGAAAGATTTCCAATGGTGTGGGTGTAGAGCGTGTGTTTCCATTAAATAGCCCAAGGTTGGAAAAAATTGAGGTAGTGAGGTATGGAAAGGTTAGACGGAACAATCTTTCTTATTTGAGGGGATTAACAGGTCGAGCGGCGCGAATTAAAGAACGGCGAGTATAGTTTTAGTTCTGCCTAAAGAGTTTTGGTTTAAATTTGTAGCGGCTACGAGCTCTCCCTGATAGCATCGATACCGTGCAGGAGTGATAAGTGTCGAGCGGTTCTTGTGATCTTTGTAAAAAAACAACCACTTTTGGTAGGCATATTCGCCATAAGCATGGTGGGCGCTGGGAACGAAAGGCGCCAAAAAAGAATCGCCAGTTAAAGCCAAATGTTTCAAAACATCGCTTATTCATCGATGGTGCGTGGCATCGGCTTAACGTATGTACGCGATGTCTGCGTACGCTTGCGCGTGCCTAGTTTCAGTCAGGAATAGCGGATCGTAGCTTTGCCAGATTGCTCTCTGGTTTGTCTTTAGAATTATAAACGCTGCTACCGCACACTAGTGTATCTGCTCCAGCTTCTGCGCAAAGTCCAATATTTTCTATTTTGACTCCCCCATCAATTTCTATTTGGGTTTTATATTTGTGAATATCTATGGTCTTTCGCAATTCTTTCACTTTATTTAGTTGTTCGAACATCATTGTTTGACCACCCCAACCTGGATTAATTGTCATAATCATTATCTGCTCAGTTTTCTCCAAATAGTTATTGACCATATCTACGGGCGTTTCAGGATTTATACATATGCCTGCAGAGCATCCAAGTTTGTGTATGGCGTCAATTGTTTCTGAAATTTGATCTGAAGCTTCGAAATGGAAATTGATTTTATCTGCAGTTTGTGAAAAGGATTCAATGTGTTGTTCAGGGTTTGTAACCATTAAGTGAACTTCAATTGGAAGGTTAGTAATTTTTGAAATCGCTGCCACAATGTCAGCACCAAAAGTGATTGGTGGGACAAATTGTCCATCCATTACGTCCAGGTGCAGCAAATCAGCCCCACCTCTTTCAATTGCACGAATTTCCTCGAATAGCTTCGAGAAATCTGCAGTTAGAATAGACGGTGCTAATTTGATGGTTCGCATATTTACTTTGTTGGTTTTGTTGGTTTCGAGCATCTCATAGAGGGTGTAATGTTCAGTGCTATCTTATAATAGATCCAACTGGTCTATGGCTAAAAATATAGCAACTGAAAGAGATAATCCCGACGATTTTATTCCTGATGCTGAAAAAATTAGCAATTTGTTTGAAAGGATTTTAAAAAATGAAGGTAGTGAGAAAGGAATTCTTTCAAACGGACTAGACCATTTCTTCGTTGAATTAGAAGAGAAGAGACAGGTTCCTTTGAATCATCCGCTTGCGCGGTGTATACAACGCTTGCCGAAGAATGGCTATCGTTCTTTGTCGCGAAGTGAGCGTGTGAAGTGGTTGAGAACAGCTATTTCCGCCTTGGGTGTTGGAAAAACCATACCTCCTAAAAGGAATGAAAATAAGAGTTTAAGCATCTCTGATCCGGTTACTGATATTCCGGGCATTGGTCCTGCGAGTGCTGAACGTTTTGCTCGTCTTGGAGTAATTCGAGCGGGAGATGCTGCCTTGTTGTTGCCACGTAGATATCAAGATCTAAGTGATGTGAGAAAGATTTCTGAATTAACGGCTTCATCTGGTTTTCAGACTGTAGTGGGTGAAGTACAAAAATCGAGCCTGATGTTCTTTGGGCGTGGAAGAAGAGGAAGACCTCGGGGAACACAAGCTGAGGTTTTTGATGATACTGGGCGTTTAAAAGTTGTGTGGTTTAACCAGAATTATATTGCTAAACAGCTTCAACCTGGCGTTAAAGTGATCGTGTCAGGGAAAATTCGACATTATCGTGGACATATACAAATGGACAGTCCTCTGTGGCAAGTTATTTCGGATGGCGAACAGACTTCACCGGGTCGCATTGTTTCAATTTACCCTTCAACTGAAGGCCTTAGAAAAAGTAGTATTTTAAAGGTTGTTAATTATGCTGTTGATCATTTTGCAGATCTTTTGCCGGATCCGTTACCTGGATGGGTAAAGAAAAATCAAGGATTGTCTGAGCTAGGTGATGCTCTACGGACGATCCATAAGCCGAAATCTGTTTCGGCCGGTGAATCCGCTCGTCAGCGAGTTGCCCTAGGTGAATTTTTAGAGATCCAGACAGCAGTTTTATTGCGTCGAAAAGAATGGCAGGCTGGTACGGCCCCAACTCTTTCTTTAGCAGAACAATTTCAGGCATATAAGTCAGCCTTAGGATTTGATCTGACTACTGATCAGGAAAAAGTCTTAGATACAATTCTACGTGATATAGGCTCCCCGCAACCAATGTTGCGATTGCTACAAGGGGATGTTGGTAGCGGAAAGACTGTCGTTGCTTTTGCGGCTATGTTGGCTGCAGTGTGTTCTGGTTATCAAACAGTTCTGATGGCTCCAACCGAAATACTTGCCGAACAACATTTAAGAACATTGAGTAGTCTTCTTGGCGGAGGTGAGGAGTCAACAATTTTTGAAGGATTATTTACTCCGTCATGGCTCGAGCGTTCGGTCAGGGTTTCTCTATTAACAGGTTCGCTTACAGAAGCACGAAAAGCTCAAGTACGGAATGATGCTACTCATGGAGGTGCCGATATTATTATCGGCACACATGCTCTTATTGAGCAGGGTGTCGAATTTCCAAGATTAGGGTTAGTGGTTATTGATGAACAGCATCGTTTCGGAGTAAATCAAAGAACTGCTCTGAGGAAAAAAAGTGATAATCCTCATTTGTTAGTAATGACTGCGACACCAATACCTCGGACGCTTGCCCTAACAGTTTATGGTGATCTCGAAGTTTCGACTATTAATGAACTTCCACCAGGCCGAAAACCGGTTGAAACGCATTGGGTTCAGCCCGAACAAAGAGAAGAAGCGTACTCTTTTATGCGTAAACGATTAGATCAAGGAGAAAAGATTTTTGTAATTTGTCCTTTAGTTGATGATTCCGAAATTTTACAATCAGTGCGCTCTGTTGAGACTGAATTTCAACGTTTAAGGGATGGGCCTTTTAGTGGTTATGGAATTGGGCTTTTGCATGGACGCCTTCCATCAATTGAGAAAGAAAGGGCCTTAGATGCGTTTTCTTCGGGTAACGTACAAGTTCTTGTGGCAACTAGCGTTATTGAAGTTGGGATTGATATTCCCGATGCTACGGTGATGCTTATCGAGGGTGCAGAAAGATTCGGATTGAGTCAGTTACATCAATTTAGGGGAAGAGTTGGTCGTTCAGATTTACAAAGTTATTGTTTGCTGTTTAGTAGCGAGGAAGACTTACAGCCTGAGGCAATTAGCCGTTTACAGGCTATGGTTGAGACTAGTAATGGATTTGAACTGGCTGAGGTTGATCTTGAATTACGTGGAGAGGGGGAAGTGTGGGGTACATCGCAAAGTGGGTATGCTTCTTCGCTTCGGGCTGCTCGCGTGACTGATCGAGCACTTTTATTAGAAGCTCGAAATTTGGCCGAGAAAATAATCCGCTCTGATCCTGATCTATCATCACCCGAGCATTCAGACTTGCGTAGAGGGATGGAACAATATAAAAAATCTAATGCTGAGGCTAACTAGTTAATTAGTTTTGGCGATATGCTCTGTGATGTATTACAACGCTTTGGACAATTCCGAGCGAGATAAAGAGTGTTAAAAGTGAACTACCGCCTGCACTCACAAACGGTAATGGTAGCCCTGTGACGGGGAAGATTCCAAGGTTGACTGCGATATTGATAAATAATTGAAAAAGGATCATCGTAACAATACCAACAGCTAGTAATTGTCCGGCAGTATCACCTGAAAATTGAGCTGCTCTTAATATTCTCCAGAGTAGTAGAAGAAAAAGACCCAAAAGTAAAATTGCTCCTAAGAAACCTAATTCTTCACCTAGTACACTGAATATAAAGTCTTTCGTAGGGACTTTTAAAAAGTTTAATTGGGTTTGTTCGCCTTCAAACAAGCCTTTACCAAATAATCCTCCTGAACCTATTGCAATTTGAGCTTGTATTGGGTTGTAACCTGAATCAAGAGGATCCTCTTCTGCATTTAGAACTACAGAAATTCTTTCGATTTGGTAGTCCTCAACACCAAATGTCCAAATAAATGGGATCAAAGCAAGGAAAAATGCTCCTAGAATTATTAGGTGTCGTCTTGTTGCACCAGCAACAAATACAAGTCCAACCCAAATAGTTATGAAAATTATCGAAGTTCCAAGATCGGGCTGTATAAAAACCAAAAACAAAGGGGGAATTGATAGAAGTAATGAAAAAAGTAGTGTCTTTAGACTTTTCAGATCCCCTCCCCTATCGCTTATCAAACGAGCGAGAATAAGAATTAGGCTTATCTTTGCAAATTCAGATGGTTGTAATTGAAAAATTCCTAAGTCAAACCATCGTGTTGAGCCGAAATCGGTCTGTCCTATAATCAGGAGCAGGATTAATAAAAAGATTGTGATTCCATAGATCCACCAGGCATAGTGGAGCAAGGCATGATAGTCCAGTCGAGATAAGATGATCATTGCTACAAGGGAACCAATCGCAAAAATTCCCTGCCTTATCACTGGCGAGTTAAAGCTGATTTTGAGGCCCTCTCCACTCTCAGTTGAGCCACTGTGTATAAGAATTAAGCCATAGGCTACCAACGCTAATGCAATGAGGACAAGTAGGTAATCAAAACGTGCCCATTCCTGTGGGGTTTGTGTTCCTCTAAACATTATTTATCTCGCATCTTACTCAAGTAGTAACGCATTATTTCAGCTGCAATGGGTGAGGCTTTCAAACTGCCTTGTCCAAGATCTAAGTAAATAGTCACAACAATTTCGGGGGAATCGAAAGGAGCGAATCCTGTGAACCAGGCATGTTCTTTTGTAGTTCCGTCTGAGGCTATAAACTCTGCTGTACCTGTTTTTCCTGCTGTTTGGATACCTTCGATTTTTGCGAGAGTTGCAGAACCATTTTCTACTGCTTGGCGCATCCCCTCACGAATGACTTCAAGATTTTTTTGGCTTACAGGAATTTTTGTGGAAACCGTCGGTTTTTGCTCTATGAGATTCCCTTCAGCATCAGTAATTTTTGTAGCTATACGAGGGGTTAACAATTTTCCATTATTAGCTATAGCTGCTGTCATGACCGCTATTTGAAGTGGTGTGGCTGTGACGTCACCTTGTCCAATTCCCATGAAGCAGGTGTCTGCGTAATACCATTCACGTTCGGTTGCTGCAAAATTGGGGCCTGTTCTACTTCGGCGTTTCCATTCTGGTGTAGGTATAAGTCCGGGGCTTTCACTGGCTACAAGATCTATACCAGTTTTACTACCAAGCCCAAAACGGCGCGCGTAATAACTTAAAGTAACAGCTGATTGTTCCACATCATCCCCTAGTCCAGGTAGTTCTTCCCGCGGAAATCCACAGGAAAGCATGTAGAAGTAGATATTTGATGACCAAGCTATGGCTTCAGTTAAATTAATAAGGCCATGGATACGCCAGTCGAAGAATTGATATGTTCTCCCATCAAATCCAAGGAACTCATGGGCGAGACTGTCGACGTTATAGCTTGTTTCTGCGGTAGCACGTCCCTCCTCAAGGGCCGCCGCTGCCGTAACTAGTTTAAAGGTTGATCCCGGGGCTGCAGGATTTAGTGACCAGTTTAGTAGTGGCAAGTTTGGATCGTTTATAAGCTTTTTGTATTCCTCATCACGATTAGCACTTGAAAAAATATTGTTATCGTAATTTGGCAAAGAAACTAGAGCTAGTATTTCTCCTGTGTTTGCGTCCATCACAACGGCTGCTGCAATGTTTGCTTCTCCGCGCCCCTGTTCGAGGAGTTCGGCAATATGGTTTTGTAGTTTTAGGTCTATGGAAAGATGGATGTTCTGCCCAGGTAAGGGGGCTATCTCGTCCAGAATTTGAATTTTTGAACCATACGCATTAATTTCGGTGACTGCTTTTCCAGGAGTTCCGTGGAGAATATTTTCATAAAAAGCTTCTAGTCCTGTTTTTCCTACTAATTCGTTAAAACCGTAACCTTGTGTTTTGCGTTCTTCCCATTCTATTTCTGTTTGTGCACCCATGTAGCCTAATATATGGCTTAACGATGAGCCGCCAAGATACGTTCTTTGTGCGGCCATTTCTAAAGCAACTCCGATTAGGTCAGGTGTGCTTTGTTCGAGCATCAACGCTTGTTCATGGCTTAGATTCCGGGCAATTATTAATGTTCCTGATTGCGAGATTTTTTTTTCAAATTCCTCAATTTGATTTGAAATTTCTATTGCAGGCAAATCTAATATTTTTTCTAATTGCAGATATAGGCGATAACGTTTTTGTTCGTCGACTGGTAACAGAGAGAGGGTGATTGAAGCACTGAAACTTACAGTATTATCCACTAATGGGTTGCCTGAACGGTCGTAAATTAAACCGCGGACTGCCGGGAGATTGGTTTGGATAATCCGATTATTTTGTGCTTTCTCTGCAAAATCACCTCTATTTATGATTTGCATATCTATAAGTCGTATAAGTAGGACTGCGAAGAGAATGATGATAGCAATCCAAAGAATACGTAAATTTCCTCTAGGTCTGTTTCGAAGAGCAGTTCTACTTTTTGCGTTTCTAAACATAAATTTCTCTAAGTGTTATAGCCAGTATTAACCACGCGTTGTTTGTTGGGTCCTGCTAATTTAAAAATTCCGTAAAAAATAATCACAGGTATCATATCTAGTAAGATACCTGGGGCAAGAATTTGGGAAATTACCGTCCCAAATGAAGCTGGAGTACCATCTGACATTGCTATTATAGACATTAGGATTCTTCCCCAAAGTCCTATAACGGTAGCAGCTGCTACTACAGTGATTAATGTATAGTCGTCATTTCTCCTTAGTAAATCAATCAAATATATGAGTGGTATTGTTGGCAAGTAGGCTAATAGTACCCATTCGTAGGGGGTTTCTGTAATTGAGCCAGTGAGTAGAGTTAGGAGTAGCAGTGCACCGACTGAGGTTGTTCTATTTGTGTAAGTTGCAATAAAAATGATGGCTAAAAGATTGAAATTAATTGTTGCGCCGCTGATTGTAATGAATGGGGCAATGGAAATTTGTGCTATTGATGATAGCACCACGCTAATTACCGAAACTCCTGCCCCTATCACTATCGTGACTCAGGAAGTATTGCAATGAAACTAGTGTCTACTAGCACGGTTCGCAGATTTGTTATTTGAGCAAATGCGGTAACTGTAATTTGGGGGAAAGCAGTTTGGTCAGTTCCAGCGATTTTCTCAATAACACCAACAGGTATATCGGCGGGGAAAATACCACCCAGGCCGGACGTAATAAGGATGTCTCCTGTTTTTATATTCCCTATGACCAGATCAAATTCGAGTTCCCGTGTTGGTTTGCCAGATATGATTCCGCTAGTTGTACTATTCAGGACCTGTGAAGCTATTCGACTGCGACTATCTGTGACTAATCTGACGAAAGAATAGTTTTTTGTCACTGAAGTAATTCGCCCTACAAGGCTTCCTTGAGGAGAAAGAACTATGTTACCCGTTTGTATACCATCTACGCTGCCTAAATTAATTGATATTTCGGCCCGGAACGGTAATTGAATAAAGCCGATTACAGTCGCAGCTAAAAACGCAGTATTTAGGTCCGTTGTGCGTATTTTCAATGCTTGTTCTAGTTCAATTATTCGCTTCTTTGTTATTTCTAATTCAATATTTTTATTCCGTAATTGTTCATTTTCTTGCTTTAGGTATGTATTTTCTTTGCGTAAGTTATCTGCTTGGCCAATATCTTTAAAAAACCCCATCAGTGGTTTAAATCCTTTGCTTAATCCACTACTCAGAGGTGAACTGCCAATCAGGAAAAGGTTTTGTACTGGTTCTAAATTTCCGGTCCTTCCCAAGGCAGAGAAAAGCACTATGACTAGTAACAAGCTAGTCACCATAATTGCAATTCTTGGTAGTTTTGGCATCTTTAAGTTTGTGTTCCGCTTATCGGATATTGGGCCATGCGTCTTGCGATATCTGGAGGAGCTTCAAGTAGCCAACCAGCTCCCTGTACAACACAGAGTAATGGATCCTCTACAACATACGTTGGAAAGCGTGTTTCCTGGCTTAATCTTTGATCTAATCCTGCTAAGAGTGCGCCACCTCCTGCAAGTGCAATTCCAAATTCAATAAGATCTGAAATTAACTCGGGAGGAGTTTCGGCAATTGTTTCCCTCAGGGATTGGGCGATAGCAGTAACAGCTCCAGATATTGCATCTCGTAATTCCACTGTGGTTATTTCTACTGTTTTAGGTAATCCCGTGGCTAAGTCTCGTCCTTTTAAAGTCAGTAAGTCTTCTTTTTCTAAGGGCGCCGCTGATCCCCAAGTCTTTTTTATTTCTTCAGCAGTACGGTCACCAATTGCCAAGTTGTGGACTGCACGTGCATAAGTAATGATATCTTGATCGATTCGATCTCCAGCTATACGGATTGATCGACTTGTTACCATTCCACCTAAAGCAATAACGGCTATTTCGGTGGTCCCTCCTCCTATGTCTACGATCATTGATCCAGTTGGTTCAGTTATAGGTAATCCTGCACCAATTGCTGCAGCAAATGGCTCTTCTAGCAATCTGACTTTTCCTGCTCCCGCATTTAGTGCAGCATCATGAACCGCACGTCTTTCCACTTCTGTACTGCCACTGGGTATTCCTATTACAACCTCTGGTCGAGATAGAAATGTTCGTGTACTGACAGTTCGAATGAAGTATTGCAGCATTCTCTCGGTTACTTCGAAATCTGAAATTACTCCATCGCGTAACGGTCGTATTGCTACGATATCACTCGGTGTCCGCCCCACCATTCTCTGGGCTTCTGCTCCAATTGCGAGTATTTGTTTGTTACGACGATCAATAGCTACGACTGAAGGTTCATTAATTACGACACCTCGTCCACGCACTTGAACAATAGTGTTCGCAGTACCTAAATCAATAGCCACACCCTGAGAGAATGTTCCAAAAATTTGCGAAAGCTTTTGAAATATTGCCACAATGATCCGCCAACGATGTATTCCCGCCCATCATCGTGAGTATGTTATTAGTATATGCGGAAACATAGCTAAATTACTATGCTCCATCCTAACTCATGGGTCTATTTGCACTTTTTTAATTATTTGAGAGAAGATCTAAAAATTCTTCCTCTCCAATAATTTGCAAACCCAAGGCGTTTGCATGACTTAATTTGGCACCTGGATTTTCCCCAGTAACCAAAAGGTTTATTTTACGGGTTATGGTTTTTCGGACGTCTGCTCCCAGCTCTCGAGCTTTTTCTTCAGCTTCATTTCTCGTCATTGTTTGTAGTGTTCCGGTAATTACCAAGGCTATCCCATCAAGTTCTTTACTAGTATTTGTATTATCTCTGTGAGTCGTGTTTAAACCCGACTCTATTAATTGGGCAGTTATTGCAGTGTTTTCTAGTCTTTCAAGCCATTGTTGAATACTTTCTGCTACAACTGGCCCTATCCCATCAAGTTCTTCTAGTTCGACTTTTTTCGATTGAGTTAGGGCCATAAGATTTTTAAAACGTTCTGCTAAAAGTTTTGCCGTTTCTATTCCAACATGTCTTATTCCNAGTGCAAAAATTAAATTATGTAATGGTCGTGTTTTACTTTTTTCTATAGCAGCAAGCAGATTTTTAGCACTCTTCTCGCCCATTCTTTCTAAATTCTTGAGATCATCTATTTTTAATGAATATAAATCAGAAACATTTTTAATTAATTTGTTCTCATACAAAGTTTTTACGATTTGTTCACCAAGACCATCTATATCCATTGCCAGCCGTGAAGCAAAATGTTCAATAAGCCGGATTTTTTGTTCTGGGCAGCCAAGATTAGGACAGTAGTGAGCAGCTTCTTCTGCAGTTCGGACAATTTTTGTATTACACGAGGGGCACTGTGTAGGCATTTTAAACACGATTTCTGATCCATCTCGAAGGCTTGTTATGGGTGAGACAACTTGTGGGATTACATCACCTGCTCGTTGAACAAGTACAGTATCGCCAATACGTAAGTCTTTTTGCTGTATATCTTGTTCATTATGCAGTGTAGCCATCTGGATACGCGTACCTGCAATTACTACAGGTTCGAGGATTGCAAATGGATTTAATGAGCCTGTTCGACCCACGTTTACTTCGATATCAATGAGCTTGGTTGTGCGTTGTTGCGGTGGAAATTTAAATGCTGTTGCCCATCTAGGTTCGCGCCCTACAGTGCCTAAGTCTTCCCAGTGTGCTAGTTTATCCACTTTGAGAACGACACCATCGATATCGTAATCTAAGCTCTCTCGATTTTTAGCCCACCACTCTATCCTATTCTTAACTTCGCTAATACTGAGGTGTTTTCTAATTTCTGTATTTACCCTAAAACCCATCTCTCGCAACCATCCAAGTAACTCATATTGGTTTTGCGGATGAGTATCTGTACACCAACCCAATTGATAAATATAAATTGCCAATGGCCGTGCTGCTGTAATTTTGGAGTGTAATTGTCTTACAGAACCAGCAGCAGCATTGCGTGGATTTGCAAAAAGTGCTTCGCCTTGTTTTGCACGTTCGGAATTCATAAGTTCAAAGCCACTTTTGTGCATATAAATTTCGCCGCGAACCTCGAATTCTTTAGGGTATGGTGCTTGCAGTTGTAGAGGTATAGTTTTAACCGTTCTTAGGTTGGTAGTTACATTTTCTCCGATTTGGCCATCGCCTCTAGTGGAACCCAGAATTAGTTGGCCATCTTTATAAACAAGAGAAACTGCTAGCCCATCAATTTTGGGTTCGCTTACAACGCTAATGTCTTTTTGTAGTTTTGCCGACACACGTTCGTACCAATTATCTAATTCATTCTGATCCATAACATTACTCAAACTTAGCATGGGGATCCTATGCTCAACTGGCTCAAATGCTTCTAAGGGTGCCGATCCTACTCGTTGAGTAGGTGAGTCTAGAGTAATTAGTTCTGGGAAGTTGCTTTCAATTTCTCTCAAATTTCCAATTAGTTCATCATATTCACCATCGGTGATTTCGGGAGAATCTAGTGAGTAATATCGATAATTGTGGTATGTGATCAGTGAGCGGAGCTCTTCACTACGTAGCCGCGCCGAATGTTGCTTGTTTTCGGCCATTTCAACTTAATTATACCTATTCGAGCGTTATGTTGTGGAATATCTTTTCTCTATGCATGCTATTCTCAGGTCGTGGGTTCATCAGTTCTGATAGTTGATTATGATGCTGGCAATTTGCGTAGCGTGACGCGTGCCGTTGCTCGTTCAGGGGCAACGGCACGCGTCACGGATAAACCGGACGATTTAAAGGGAGCGGATGCAGTAATCCTTCCAGGTGTCGGTTCAGCAGCTGATACCATGTCAAAACTAGTAGCTAGATCTTTGGATGAACCCCTAAGGGAGTATATTTTTTCTGGCCGTCCTTTTCTCGGTGTTTGTATGGGTATGCAGGCACTTTTTGACTTTTCTGAAGAAGGTGGCGGACAGAAGTGTTTGGGTATCTTTCCCGGAACAGTGCATCATTTTTCTTTAGAAAATTTTAAGGTTCCACATATGGGATGGAATACTGTTGAATGGCTTCATGATCACCCCGTTATTGAGGGAATTCCAAACAATTCGTATTTTTACTTTGTTCATTCTTTTTTTGCTGAGCCAACAGAGAAGGGAGTGGTTCTTGGTCAAACCAAATATGGAGTTACATTTCCAAGCATTATTGCTCAGGATAATGTTTTTGCGACTCAGTTTCATCCTGAAAAAAGCTCGGATTTAGGATTAAGTCTCTATGCAAATTTCGTTTCTTGGGCTAAAAGTCCCGGATTTTTTTCGGGGTCTAAATAAGGAGAAGAAGGCTGACATTTGAAGTTATTCCTGCCATAGATATTAGAGGAGGGTTTTGCGTCCGCTTATTTCAAGGGGATTATGAGCAAGAGACTCGTTATAACCTTGATCCTGTTGAAGTGGCCAAGCAATGGGAGATGGAAGGGGCAGGTCTTTTACATGTTGTGGATCTGGACGGTGCTAAATTAGGCAACCCGGTTAACAGCAAGATTATTTCTGAAATATGTTCGGCTGTTAAGATCCCGGTTGAGGTTTCTGGGGGTATTCGGGATTCTTTATCTATTGCAGATGCTTTTAAAATGGGCGCTAGCTTGGTTCAGTTGGGAAGTGCTGCAGTAAAAGATCTTGGGATTGTGAAAGAGGCGGTTGCTAAGCACTCTTCGGCCATTACAGTTGCACTTGATATTCGAGAAGGGAATATATATGTGGATGGATGGAGGAAAAAGGCCGAAAATTCAGTAGGCTTGGATCCGATTAATTTTGCTATCGAGTTGGCTGATATAGGTGTCCAGAGGCTAATGGTCACAGATATTTCTCGGGATGGGGCCCTTGAGGGTGTGAACCTTGATCTAATGGCGAATTTTGTGGAGCAAGTAGAAATCCCTGTCATAGCATCAGGTGGAGTTTCATCGATCGAAGATATACTTTCACTTTCGCAAATTGGTTGTGAAGGAGTGGTTGTAGGAAAAGCTTTGTATGAGAAAATTTTTAGTATTAGTGATGTCAAGGTTGCCTTAAAAAATGCTAACTAAACGTATTATCCCGTGTTTTGATGTGGATCGTGGACGTGTAGTGAAAGGGGTCTCTTTTGTAGATCTTAGAGATGCTGGTGATCCAGTTGAGCTTGCAAAATTATACAATCAGGAAGGTGCTGATGAGCTTGTTTTTCTTGATATTACGGCTTCCTCAGATGACCGAAAAACTGTGTACGATATGGTTGCAGCAACAGCAGATCAAGTTTTTATCCCGTTTACAGTTGGAGGTGGAATTCGCTCTACTGAAGACGTGAAAATTATGCTTGAACTTGGGGCAGATAAAGTGAGCATCAATACCGCCGCTATCGAAAACCCTACTTTGATAAGAGATGCTGCTTATCGATTTGGGAGTCAGTGTATTGTGGTTGCGATTGATGCCCAGAAGGTGGCAGGTACTAGCTCTGATTGGCAAGTTTATACACATGGCGGACGAGAACCAACCGGTATTGGGGTAGTTGATTGGGCAACGGAAGTGGTAACCCAAGGTGCTGGTGAGCTCTTAGTTACAAGTATGGATGCAGATGGTCGTCAAGATGGATACGATACTGAATTGTTGCAGGCAATTAATAAAGCTGTAAATGTGCCAGTAATCGCCTCTGGAGGTGCTGGTGGTCCAGCGCATATGAAGGATGCTTTAGTAGACGGAAAGGCTGATGCTGTTTTAGCTGCTAGCATATTTCATTTCGGTACCTATTCTATCCGACAGGTTAAGGCATATCTTGCTGATGCAGGTGTTCCAATCCGGCATAGTTAAAAAAATAAAAAGAATGAAAGGTAAAATATGAGTTTAGAACTTGATCAAAATGATCTTATTCCCGCAGTTGTGCAAGATGTTGATACAAAAGAAGTTTTGGTATTAGCTTGGATGAATCCGGAGTCTCTCGAGATGAGTCTGGCATCTGGACATGTTACCTTTTGGAGTCGCAGTCGTAACGAAATTTGGGAAAAGGGTGCTACAAGTGGAAATTATCTTAATTTGGTAAGCATAAAAAAGAATTGTGAGGATAATTCACTCCTGGTATTTGCACGCCCGGATGGTCCTACATGCCACACTGGTAATGTTTCTTGTTACTATCGTGAGCTTGATTCTGAAGAAATCCCGAAGGTTTAAAATCGATGGATTCAAGTGGTCCTGATTACACAGAATTACTTTTCCCTCCTGCTCCGTTAGATCGACCAACTGTAATTTTAAATGGCGTGATGTCTGCTGATGGTAAGGCAGTTATCAAAAGTACTGAGCAGGGGATTGGTTCAAGTACCGATCAGCGATTGATGCGTGAACTGAGGCTTCATGCTGATATTGTTTTAAATGGTGCAGAAACGCTTCGGACTAGTGGTACTTCTTCACGGCTTGGATTCAAAGACCTAGATGAAATAAGGCAAAGTCGGGGTAAGACAGTACCAATTGCTGCTGTTTTAAGTCGCAGTGGTAATCTACCTGTCGAGAAGCAATTTTTTCAAGCTACTGATTTCCCAGCGGTCGTATACCTTTCTGAAACTGTACCTGAAAAGAAGAGGAAAATTATAGAAGACACGGGTCGACCAGTCGTTGTTCTACCTAGAAATAACGAAATTAAGGCGATGCTGGTACATATGCGAAATGTTCTTAACTGTGAGTTATTACTAGTTGAAGGTGGTCCTGCAATATATGCAGCTTTTTACAAGGAGGGTTGTGTTGATGAGGTATTTTTAACAATTGGTCCTGTGATTGTAGCCGGTGAAGATACCCTTTCCTTGGTTTCTGGGAAAAATGCTTTTTTACCTGAGACTGTTCCGCATTTAGAATTAGTTAGTTCTATACCGAATATGGAAACTAGTGAGGTGTATCTTCGCTATCGGATGAAATAATTATAAAATGATTAGTTTTGAGATTCATAATTATGCAAGTGAGGTTGTTCACTGAAATATATAGAGATCCAGGGTGCTAGAGAGCATAACCTTCAAAATATTGATGTCCGAATTCCCCGGGACCAGTTGGTTGTAATTACTGGTGTTTCTGGTTCTGGGAAATCTTCATTGGCATTCGACACAATTTATGCCGAAGGTCAACGTAGATATGTAGAGTCCTTATCTGCATATGCACGGCAATTTCTTGGATTGATGGAAAAACCTGCGGTTGATTATATTGATGGACTTTCGCCAGCGATCTCTATAGACCAGAAATCCACATCAAATAATCCGCGTTCTACAGTGGGCACTGTTACTGAGATCTACGATTATATGCGGCTTTTGTGGGCGCGCGTTGGACGACCGCATTGCTTAGAGTGTGGTCGTCCAGTTACAAGACAGACCGTGCAACAAATTGTTGATGCGATCCTTGAATATCCACCAGGTTCTCGCCTTTTGATACTTGCCCCCGTAACAAAAGCTATGCGTGGTGAACATGTAGCTATATTAGATGAGGCAAGAATTGCTGGCTTTGTACGAGTGCGTATAGATGGTGAGATCTATGATTTGGACGAAGAGATAAAGCTCGATAGATATAAGCGACATGATATTGAAATTGTTATAGATCGATTGGTGATTCCTAAAAGTACTGAGAATAGTGATGAGAATTTAAGATTAGCGGAATCGGTTGAAACTGGTTTGTCTGTTGGACAAGGTGTTATCAATGTAGCAATTGTGGGAAGTGTCGATAAGGAAGGTGGTG
>JAKUNN010000013.1:0-11753 GCA_022451885.1 Dehalococcoidia bacterium
AAGAAGAGCACGTACTTATATTAGGGGGGAAGCACAGTACGCGCGCGCAAAAGCAAAAAATTTGGCTCTCAAAGCACTTTTTTCAAAAAACTATTTGTTACTAAATAAGCTAGACTAAATAAGTCCATCTTTTTTAATTACATAACTATATATAATATAGACAAAAATGATACTTTTTCAAAATTAAAAGCCTTAATTCAAACAAATAGCAATTTTTTAGGAAATTGTTTCATGTGAAACATCTAAATTACAAAATGGTCATTTATAACTGAGCAATCGATTTGCAAACACTACAGGATAGGTATCTTAATGTGCATCTTAAACTATCCTCGAAACAGACCCTACATTGCAGCTGGCCCTAAGTACTAGATAGAGCACTTATATCTTAATGTTTCACGTGAAACACTATGCATCCGGAACAGGATCGTAGCCGGAACCGCCACCAGGCCTACATCGTAGTAAGCGAGCAACCGTAAGCCGTAAGCCTTTTACAACGCCATGTTTCTCAAATGACTCCTTCGCATAGCTTGAACAAGTTGGTAAGAAACGACAGGTGTTTGGGAATAAGCCAGAAAGTGTTACTTTATATATGTTAATTAACATAATAATTATTTTAGCTAGCATTATCTCCCTCTTCAAGGAGCCCAGCTTCATCAAGTATTGGCTTGAGACGTCGTGCCAATACCACCGGAGTTAAATTCAACGCCTCAGCCCTAGGAACTATTACAAAATCGACATTTTCCACAATTGGCAACAGTTTTAATGCCTCACGCATACGTCTTCTCACTTTATTACGTACAACTGCTCGTTTATCCAAGCGCTTACCTGGAGCTATAGCCGCACGAGCAACTGTTAATTCAGTAATTAAGTAGCGGATTAAGGCAATCCGATTCGAAACAACTTGTCCACTAAGGAAAAGTTGCTGTATATCTTTACGTCGCCGTAGACGCTCAACTGGCATGTACTTCTAAACGGAAAGCCGCTGTCTTCCTCGACTTCGACGCGCTTTGAGCACCAATCTTCCAGCACGAGTCGCCATACGCCTTCGAAATCCGTGACGCCTCTTCCTCGGACGTCTATGTGGTTGGTAAGTACGTTTTGGTGACATTCTCTATCTAAGCTAGCGTGCAGTTACCGTGCGCGCTAGCTTTTACTGACACTTTTTTCAAAATTACTTACATAAACACAAAAACCTGAGTAGTTTAATATAGTACTCCAGCTATGAGTGAGTCTTTCGACCTAAACGAACAAGTCCAGAAATATAGTGCTTGGATTGAACTGGACCTAGATGCGCTTACAGAAAACATCACATCAATTAAATCACTCCTCTCACAACAAACTGCATTAATTGCTGTCGTAAAGGCAAATGCATATGGTCATGGTATCCAACTTTTGGGTCCTGCCTTAGAAGAAAACTCTGGGGTGGAAAAATTTGCGGTCTACACAATTACTGAAGGGATTGAACTGCGTTCAATTGGCCTAAAGAAACCTATTCTCATAATGGGACCAGTAGATGTGAAATTAGCCAATTTAGCAATTGAACACAATCTCACGGTCACATGTGATAGCAAAGAACTTGGAAGAGCACTTGCACAAGCCGCACTAGCAGCAGGAAAAACAGCGTCTATACATCTAAAAGTTGATACGGGAATGCATCGATTTGGCAATACCATTGAAGAAATTATGAGCCTAGAAAAAGAATTTCGCGATGACAAGAACATTTCAATTGAAGGAATCTACACACATCTTGCAAATGGTGATTTACAAGACGATAGTTTTAGCGATGTTCAAATAGCTAAATTTGAAGCGGTTTTAGAAGCTGTGCCAAACATAGCTTTCAGGCACGTTGCAAACAGCGCAACAACAATTAAACGACCACAATTACACTATCAAGGAGTCCGATGTGGACTCGTTATGTATGGGGAAACACCCAACAACATTAGTCCGCCTGTTTTAAAACCAGTTCTTTCACTCAAAGCTCGCATCATGCGTGTTAGCAATGTAGACACAGGTGAAGGGGTCGGATATGGACTTCAATGGAAGGCCAGCCGCCCTTCGCGCCTCGGATTAATACCAATCGGTTACGCAGACGGATGGTTTCGCTTTTTCTCTAATAACGGCATAGTTCTGGCAGGCGGAGTTAAATGCCCAATTGTTGGAACGGTTAGTATGGACTCATTCGTAATAGATATAACTGACAGTACCGCTGACTTTGGGGATGAAGTTGTGCTGCTCGGAAAACAAAAAGGCAAAAAGATTAGTATTAGTGAGACTGTCTCAAAAATTCATACTATCCCCTATGAACTTTTGACGGGCTTAGGTAATCGGATCCCTCGGATTTCGCACCGTAGAGGAATAATTATTGGCATATTGGAACCTTAGAATTATCTCTTTTTCATAAGCATGGCAGTCCGTGGAATGGGAGGTAATACATAGGGGCCCAGCTCAAGCAGTTCAATTGATACAAACCCCTTTTCTGCAAACAATGCTCCCAAACGACCCCATCCTCGTAATTCAACCTCCGAACAACCTACCGACAGTAAATGTTTATGTAAAAGGTTTAGTTTTCTAGATTTGACCGGACCAAATTCCAAAACTATAGCAGCACCCCCTGGTGCCAAAATACGAGCTAGTTCTGAAGCAAACGCTTCTACGACATCATCCTCAAATCTACGAACAAAATGTAGTGCTGTAACGCAATCAAAACTATCTGCAGTAAATGGGAGCTTTTCCGGCCAGGCGATCATATTAGGCAAAGATTTGCGTGAAAGATCAACCGTAACCGGTGGTGAGGCGTTAGCACGTGTGGAAAGAAGACGGGCATAAGCGGCGGTTCCACAACCTATATCCAAGTAAGATTTCCCTGGTCCAATTCCAAGTAAACGAATAATCTCATCAGCGCGGGGAATAAGCATCGCCTTAGCAATACTAGTCCCTGCTAATACACTAGGAATACCCTTAGCATATCGATCCCACTTCTGTTGAGCATTTAGAACGGATTGGCGACGTCTAATCACAAATCATATAGTAGCCGTACGCGACGTCCATCGCGAGCTGCTTGCGACAGTAACGGTAACATCATTGCAATCTCACTTTTTAAATTATCCACTTGGCCTTGTTTTGCAAGCAATTTCACTTCACTGTCTTCATCTAGGGCTCTTGCTAAATTCAAAAGCGTAACCTCCAAAGGTGAAGGATCTTGCCAGGCAAGTTCAATATTCTTTTCATCTATATCATCCTCAGGTTGACGCTCATAAAAATTTGTCAAAGGGTTAAGTCGAACACCTAAGGACCTCGCAAGCCTTTCTGCCATTGCAATTAAGGGATGTTGCGCACCAAAATCACGCACCACAGCAAAAGACATTAACGCTACCAAGTCACTACCTATTTCATAAATTTGAACTGGACCATTAACTGTTTCAATTTCTAGCGATAATTGCATATCATCCAACAAAACTTTTATATAATTCTAATATTTTCACGTATGAGAAGAACTTTTACACTACCCTCTAAAATCCATTAAGACCATTCGTAAAACGCAAGGCATCAACAGGGGTACCATGCACAATGATCTCCCAGTGCAAATGTGCTCCGGTTGAAAGACCGGAACTACCCACATATCCAATTAAATCGCCAGCCTCAACCATTTGACCCTCCCCTGCCGCAAAAGCACTCAAATGTCCGTATGCCGAATACAAACCACCCCCATGATCTATAGCGATATAATTTCCACGTAAAGAAAGTTGTGTCGCTAAAACAACCACCCCACTATTAGAAGCATAAACAGGGGTGCCTTCGTCAGCACTAAAATCAACGCCTTCATGATATCGAATAAGATTATCTCCATAATCACGCTCTTCACCAAACTCACTTGTGATTCGTGCATTAAAATGCAAAGGCTTTAGCCACGGCCCATCTCGCCATAATTTCACAGGATTAGAAAAGCTAAACGTCTCTTTTAAAATTAAATCTTCATCCTCTCTTTGTGCCGATGACAGTAACGTCGGGTTTTCAAAACTATCACCTGTGAAATCATAGAACGTCCACTCACGTGGAATTATTTCAACAAACATTTCCTTCTTAAATTCTGAATCATCACTATAAGTCACTGAAATAGAAATTTTGTGCATTCCAACTTCTGCTACACGTGAAATAGGAATGAATGTGTAATATGACCTATCCCCCCTAGTAAGCTGAATATCAAAACCTAAAAAAGTAACTGATCCTTGAATAATTGATCCGGCAACTGAAAGAAGTAGAGTCCCACCTTGCGTAATAGCACTTTTACTAATAAAAAACTCAGGATCAGGTAATGGTGTTGGTGTAGCAGTTAGTTGTACTACTGGTGTTATGTCCTCATATACGGATTTCGAAACATATTCAATTGAAAAATCTTTATTACGTTCACTTGAACATGCAAATGTAGGCAAGACAACCAAAACTAAAATACAAAGACCGAAAGAAGTGATACCAAAGGTGAACACTAACGCCTCAGTTCGCTTTTTTGTTACGCGGGAGAAATTATAAAACATAAGCGCCTCAAGAGGCGCTTATGTTTTATTACTCGAGTGAAGTTCTTAGTTCGTATAAGCAGCTTCACCATGCTCAGCAATATCTAAACCTTGCTCTTCAGCATCCTCACTTACCGTTAATCCCATTGTGGACTTGATAACAATCAAGATCACACTAGTCATAACAAAGGTCCAACCGATGGTCGCCAAAATCGCAACTAACTGGCGCCACAGCTGTGCACCCTCTCCCTCAATCAGACCAGCAGTACCGCCAACGGCAGCTACCGCAAAGATACCGGTAGCTAAAGCTCCCCACATACCGCCAACGCCATGAACAGCAAAGACATCTAATGTGTCGTCAAAGCTACTGAATCTTGATAGCAATCGGATTGCATAGAAACCAAGAACATTAGACATTGCACCAATAATTAATGCTGGGAAAGCATTTAAAAACCCATCGCTAGCAGGCCATAAACCTACAAATCCAGCAGCAGGCGTGATCGCAACTAAACCAGCTACTGCGCCTATGGCTGCTCCTACAACTGAAGCTTTACCTGTGTGGAAGTAAGACAGCGCTACCCAAGTGATTGCAGCCATCGCAGCAGCACTATTAGTAGTAACAAATGCGTTTACCGCACCTCCACCAGAGGATAAAGCGGATCCTGCATTGAAACCAAACCAACCAAACCAAAGGAGTGCGGCCCCTAACACAACGAAAGGAACGTTGTGCGGCTCAGCAGAATGACTTGCATTTCTCCGTTTTCCAATAATAAGAGCTGCAGCTACTGCAGCTATACCAGCATTAATATGAACAACTGTACCGCCAGCAAAATCAACTGCTTGCAATTCAGTAGCCATCCAGCCACCACCCCATACCCAGTGGGCAAGAGGAGCGTAAACAATGGTGACCCATGCCACCACAAACGCAATAAAACTGCAGAACTTCATCCTTTCAGCAAATGCACCCGTAATAAGAGCAGGCGTTATCACTGCAAACATCATTTGAAATGCCATGAAAAGGAGATGTGGAATTGCTGTACCTGGAAAAGCTTCATCAAAGCCTACATTTCGCAGACCAAAGAAGCCTAAATCTCCAACAAAACCGCCTACGCTGTTGCCGAAGGCTAGAGAGTATCCCCACAACACCCAAACCACACCAACTACACCTAAACAAATAAAACTTTGCATAATTGTCGCATTCGCATTTTTTGAACGAACCAAACCACCATAGAAAAAAGCTAGGCCTGGTGTCATTAACAACACGAGGGCTGTTGAGACTAAAATCCAAGTAGTATCGCCGGAATCAATCATAAAAACCTCCATCCTAATTACATAACAGGATTATGGGAGAGTAACGCGAAAACAAAACATAGCTGTTACGGATATGTTAAATAACCAAAATGCAAATAAATCCCAGTATTTCGCTCATCACAAGTCAACGGTATTCTGTTGTTTCACATCGGGGTGTAGCTCAGCTTGGTAGAGTGCTTCGTTCGGGACGAAGAGGTCCGCAGTTCAAATCTGCGCACCCCGACCAAATTTAGTAAGCAAGACCTTCGAGACCATAAATGTTTCGCGCCAAGGAAACACGACCTAGATGGCCATTTCCATGACCGATAAGACCATGTCCTATCATCTCCATACGGGGCACCTCTCCCCATGGACGAACAAATTGCACAACTTTAAAATATTCCTCATCCATATTATTGATTCTCGGCACTACAACCTCCTTAACAGCTTGAATATATTCAGTAAACGTAAATACATCAGGGAAATGCAGACTATAAGCATCTTGAACATCCATACCTGTACCCTGGTCTACCGCAGGTAGGCCCCAACGCTCATTAAATTTTTCCTTCAACCAAACAGGTTTCTCTCTTTCAAAAACAAAAAAAACTATATTGTCTACAGTGCGCACCACATGCCAAACATCAAAACCTACTGAATTTGTCGTTCCTTTATGCGTATCCGAAATTTGCTCGTCAGTCAGTCCGTCAAGACCTGCTTCGCAGTAATCAAGCAACCTTCCAATCAGGCTTGAATACTGAGCTGCCAATGTTGAGTCATTCCCAAACCCGGGTGAGTTATGTCTATTAGTCATGTTTCTATTCTAGAAGATAGCTTTTACGACTCCAAGAGGCTTTCNTGTTATCTTGAATCTTCATAGCTCTCCATCCTGGTAAGGAAAGAGTGAATTAAAAAGACGTTTTTTACTTGAAAATCAATAGATGCTCTATAGAGTGGATACATGGAACTAGAAAAAAGTAAAGGTACGCAAGTACTAGAACAACTAGAAACTAGCGAGGAATTGGAACTTCCATGCCATCTCATTTTGCTTGATGATGATAGCCACACATATGCCTATGTCATTGCAATGCTTACTAATATTTTTGGCTACTCACGTGAAAAAGGGTTCGCCATAGCCAGTACCGTGGATAGCCAAGGCCAAGCAATCGTAATGACTGCTGACAAAGAAAAATGTCTTGAGGTCCAGAATCATATTCATAATTTTGGACCTGACCCTCTAATGGAAACGAGCACTGGCAGCATGTCTGCAATTATCGAACCGATTAAATAAGCGGTTACGGGAACATATGCGTAACGTTCAAATAATAACTACGAGGACCGACTGGGATAATCTGCTGAACCTTCTAGAAGATTCAGGTTTTCACATAACCACGGTCCATCCTGGTAATTTTGACAGCACAACAGGCCCTTCTATTGCTGACCTACAAGCTATCCTTCTCGACACAAGAGATTTTTCATGGGATAGCCTACAGGCCATAGTAAATGCCTGTGAAGAACAGGACATTGCAACACTTTTATTAATCGAAGATGAAAAGTTAGAAAATTTGACCCTTGAAACTAAAACTGACGACTTCGTGCTTCTCCCGTCGGGAAACAAGCAAATAGCTATACGCCTAGAACGTATCTTTCATGAACGATTTGGAATCGATGAACAGAATGAAATTAGGTATGGTGCACTCACAATAAATTTGGTTTCGTACCATGTAGATGTCGGTGGCACTTTGGTGATCCTCACTTTTAAGGAATATCAGCTCCTTCGATACTTAGCTATGAACACAGGCGAAGTCTCGACTCGTGAACAATTACTAAACAAGGTTTGGGGATACGATTATTTTGGAGGGGCACGTACAGTGGATGTTCATATAAGACGTCTCCGTTCAAAAATCGAAATAGACGGCCATAAATTTATTGAAACAGTACGTAATGTAGGATATCGACTTACACCTCTAGACTAAAAAGGTCTGAGACGTTAGGTAGTCATGATTACGGAAGAACAAGAAACAAAAGGATCAGAATCCCCTCTAAGAGGTAGAGTTTATTGGGGAGCAATTCTTACTTTATTTGTCGGAACCTTAGTTACTATCTTCCTATTGCTAACACCTCCAAAAAATGAATCTGATGGTCTATTGGTTCTCGAGTCAAGTGGTCCTGAAGAAACACCAACCGAACAAGCTAATGTCTCTCCTTCTCCAACTTCAACCCCTACTCCTACTCCTACTCCTACTCCTACTCCTACTCCCATATCAACACCAACACTCGTATCCACCCCCGAGGCAACACCAACACCAACACCAACACCAACACCAACACCAATGATTGAGCATACTGTTTTAGATGGCGAAACAATTAGCGGAATTGCTACTCGTTACGGAGTAACCACACAACAAATTATGGAATTAAATCCTAGTCTTGACCCTAACCTTATCTTTACAGGAGAAGTTATCCTAATACCTACTAATGTTGAATAATTTACCAAACCCACTGGACACACCAACACTTACACAGCCAGGAGCAATAAAACGGGCCCGACAAACCGTCATCCGTACTGCACTAATTTGGACCCCTTGCTTTCTGGCCTGCGTTGGCGCTGCTATTTTCGTACTAGTTGGTATTTTGACATCAGGAGGATCTTGGGTCGGATTTAGTCTTGCAGGTTTCTTCGCAATTATATTTGGTTTTCAAGGAATTCATGCAATTCGAGATCTCGCAGGTGGTCCTGTTCAGTCGGAAGGAACGGTAATCAGGCACTGGACTAGGCGTGATGCCCTCGTTAGCAAAACACATTACATACGGCTAAGTGGAAAAGAGATCCTACATGTTGATCCAACACAACATATGCAAATTAAGACTGGAGATTACCTTCATGTCGAGTTTTATCCGGGAACAATGCGTGCGCTAAGGATAGAAAAAGGTGATGCTCCTGAAGTTGAAGAGCCTGAACAAGATAACAGCGATAACGATACAAAAACTTTAGACGTAACAAGTACCCAAAACACCTCCGAGAAGGAGAGGGAAGAAAAACCATTACCTGACCTGTTTACAGATTCTTAAAATCATTCAATAAGATTTCAGGAGCTGGAACTTACTCTTCCCTATTCCATCTACCAGACTTACCACCTATTTTCTCCACTAGTTGGGTGCTTTCAATCGTCATACCTCGATCAACAGCCTTACACATATCATAAACAGTAAGTGACGCAATTCCTGCCGCAACAAGGGCCTCCATTTCAACACCTGTTTGAGACTTTGTTCTCACAGTGGCAGAAATTTTGAGACGGATTTCATCGTGTGGGTTGAAATCGATTGTGATGGCAGAAATTGGCAAAGGGTGACATAGGGGAATAAGCTCTGCAGTCTTTTTAGCAGCCATAATGCCTGCAATGCGGGCCGTAGCAATTACATCACCTTTAGGCAAACCATTGTTTTGAATTAAAGCCAGTGTCTCAGCTTTCATAACAACAGTGCTGACGGCAGTTGCCTCTCTCACGGTCGTGTCTTTTTGAGAAACATCGACCATACGGGCCGCACCTTTCTCATCTAAATGAGAAAGGCCAGAACTATTCGAATTTTCAATGGACATTTAAAACTCCTAATCTACAAGAGTAATTACGTCGTCGGTAGGAACCGGTTTGAAGCCATCTTTATCATCTAGCCTATCCACCTGTTCTTCAGCATGGTAGGAGGAACGTACTAGAGGACCAGACTCAACATGTTGAAATCCCATAGCTAAAGCTGAAGTACGTAAATCCTCGAACTCCGAAGGATGATAATATCGAACGACCGGAAGATGCTTACTTGTCGGGCGAAGATATTGACCAATTGTTAGTATATCCACATCGCTGGCTTTTAAATCTTTAAACACTTCAAGTAGCTCTTCATGCGACTCACCTAAACCTACCATCAGTCCACTTTTTGTCTTTCCATTAGGGGCTAAACTCTTTGCCCTCTTTAAAAGATCCAAGGAGCGATCATACTTTGCTTTAGGACGCACATGCCCATATAAACTCGGGACTGTTTCTGTATTGTGATTAAGAATCTCAGGTTGAGCCTCCATAACAATCTGTAATGCTTCCCAATTACCCATAAAATCAGGGATCAGTACTTCTATAGTTGTCTCAGGAGTAAGTCTTCGAATCCAATTGATACATTCAGCAAAAATTTGTGCACCACCATCAGGAACATCATCACGATTCACACTGGTGATCACAGCGTGTCTCAGCCCCATTTGCTGAACGGCTAGGGCAACGCGCTTTGGTTCACCTAAATCAAGCGATTCCGGTCGACCAGTTTTTACAGCACAAAAACCACAAGCACGTGTACATGTTTCCCCTAAAATCATGAAGGTCGCTGTACCCCTACTCCAACAATCCCCTATATTTGGACAACGAGCCTCTTCACAAACAGTATGCAGCGATTTCTGTCGCATCAGGTTCTGAATACGAGCATATCCATCCCCGGCAGGAAAACGAGCCTTCAGCCAAGAAGGCCTTTCGGCAGAATCTGAACGAAGCCTAGAGCGTGTAGTCATTTCATTCAGACTACCTCTTTTTCAGAATTATTGCCTATATTCTAAAAATTACATTCCTTAACTTTATGCATACAATAAAGAGGGGTTTGATATAGAAAAAAATCAATTTGCTCGACTTTTTCATCCACGCTCAGTTGCTGTTGTGGGTGCCTCAGACAACCCTGACAGTCCAGGATATGATTACGTAAAATCTTTGCGTGTTTTTAATTTTTCAGGATCTGTATACCCAATACATCCACGTGCAAAAAACATTGAGGGTTACAAAGTTTTTAAGTCACTGAAAGATATTTCAGAACCTATCGATTTACTCATTTCTTGTATTTCTGCTGAACAAGTACCTGCCTTGATTAAAGAAAGCATGGAACATGACATACCCTATTTACATCTCTTTACAGGAAAACTGAGCGAAACAGGGAGTACAAATGCAAAGATGCTAGAGGAGCAGATTTTGCAACTCGCAAAATCTGCTCACATCCGTCTACTTGGTCCTAACGGAATGGGAATACATTACGCAGCTAGCGGACTTTCTTTCAGACCTGACCTACCCGATTTCCAAGGTGATATCGGCCTCCTGAGTCAAAGTGGGAACAATGCCGTTGAGTTACTTACACGAGGAACTGCTCGTGGCTTAAAATTCGGAAAAGTTATTTCGTATGGTAATGGAAGTGATATTTCAGCTGCAGAATTATTGGATTACCTCGGTTCAGATAACCAAACAAAAATAATAGCTATCTACATGGAAGGCCTTGCTGCAGGTCGCGAATTTTTTGAAGCGTTAAAGGCAGCAGCAGCAAAAAAACCGGTCGTAATCCACAAAGGTGGGCGTACAGCCTCCGGTGCCAGTGCTGCTGCATCCCATACAGCAGCACTGGCAGGAACAAATACCATTTGGGAATCGGCGATACATCAAGGTGGTGGATATGTTACAAAAACCAGAGATGAAACTCTTGACCTACTTATAGCCTTATCACTACTAAGTTCAATAAAAGGAAACCGTGCAGCAGTAGTTGGTGGTGGCGGTGGTCGAGCTGTACAAGCAGCTGACTGTTGTGAGGAAAATCACATCAAACTGCCTGATCTCCCAACTGCAATTCACAAAATTATTGATGAACGCGCACCTACACTGACAAATTGGATTAAAAACCCTGTCGATCAATCAATTTTAGCCGGAAGTGGATTTTCTTCGCATAGCTTACTTTCCTTAATGCTAAAAAGTGCGACTTATGACTTTGGGATAGCAAATGTTGGAGAGGAGTGGTTCTTAGGACGTCCTGATGCTAAAAATCGCCTAAAACATCGGGGGAAATCCCAAAATCCGTGACCTAACTTAAACTTAATATGCGAATTGAGAAACAAGGACAAACTGCGTTGCATTACTGTTTTGCTTTCAAATACGAGGAGCTGGC
>JAKUNN010000013.1:11763-25600 GCA_022451885.1 Dehalococcoidia bacterium
CGCCTAAAACACGCCTGTACTCGGCTAATAGAAACAATCAAAGATTGCAGGCTTCCTGTTGCTGTTATTTATGGAACTACAGAAACACTTCAAAATGACCAGCGCATTTTGCTCGATGAAATGCGGGAGCTCCTAATTAATGAGAACTTAGCAGTTTTCCCAACAATCGAACGCGCGACCTCCACAATTGGACAATTGCTAAAGACCTCAAAGTTATCTAAATAACCCCAGATTCACTTTTCGTACTCTGCCCTTTGACAAGTAACAAAAAAAGTGGCGTCCCAAAAATCATAACCGCGCCAGCAAACAAAAAAGCCGCGGACGTATCAAAAAGATCAACTAAATAGCCACCTAATACGGCGCCACATAATATTCCAACACCACCCCCAGAAGAACCCAACCCTATAACCGTACCTAACCCTACTCGTCGTCCTGCAACTATTTCTAAGGCACTCGCAGCAACTTGAGTCATAGCCCCAGATGCGCCCAGTAAAATCATAAATACCAAAACCAAAGGCAAATTACCAACAGTCCCAACTGCAACCACACACCCACCTGCAAATACGAGGCCCACAGCTACTAAAATCACTCTGTTCATGTGATCAGTCAGCCATCCCAGCATAGGCTGCGAAATACCACTTGCAAAATTCTGAACTCCAAAAGCAAGTCCAATAGCAACGGGGCCTATCAATAATTCGTTTTCTAAACGGACTGCGAGGAACGCGAGAGTGGAACCCCAAGAAAAAGAAAAAAGTACATGTCGGAAAGTCAACGCTACCGTTAACCTATCCTTTAATGCGTTCCAAATGCTGGCGTTTGTTTGAAATAAAGCCTTTTGATTTGTGTTTAATGCTTGGGGAGGGCGAGGGGGGAGCAAGATCATTATTATGAGTGTTGATGCACCCATAATAAGCGCCATGGCTATGAAAACTGCATCGAAACCCAGCCATCCACGTATGAGTCCTGCAAACATTGGTCCAGAACCGAATCCAATAATGTCAGCTGTAGCAAAAACACCAAACCATCTCCCCTCATACCCCGAAGGAACCATTTCGCCAATATAGGCTCGGGCAACACTAAATATCAGGCCAGTGCCAACTCCACTTAACATTCTGAAAGCAATAATTTGGGCAAAGCTATCCGCCGTTAAATATCCAAGAGCAGCAGCAAGATAACAAAGTAAACCGAGAATGATAAAGGGCTTCCTTTGGTATCGATCACTTAGTCGGCCAATTAAAGGACCACTAATAGAGTGTGTGATCGCAAAACTTGCAAATGTAAAGCCTATCCAAACACCGGTAGCGCCAAGATTTTCAGCATAAACCGGTAACAATGGGCTTACTAAAGAAATCCCAAAAGTCGCAACAAAAACTGCTACATAAAGGACAATGAATGGCCGACTACGCACTACTGCAAGTACCCACAGGTAAACTTATAAACAAAAAACTCCATTATTTATCACCTTCATCATCTCCCTCATCTCCCTCATCCTTAGCCTCATCCTTAGCCTCATCCTTAGCCTCATCGTTTACATCACCCAAAATATCTTCACTAACTTGAGGCATTTCCAAAGGGGCATTCCCCAAATCTAGACTAGGACCATCTACACCTTTCTCAATTTGGCCATCACCAAACTCTTGCAAAATCCTACGAGCAGCCTCATCAAGTTCCTCTGGCCCAAGACCCATTCGTTCTAAAGTAGACTGAAGAAGAGTTTGCACTTCTTGCATATCTCCTCGTATTAAGGCTTCAGCTAATTCAAGTTGTGTTTCGATGGCTATAAACTGATCACGCCGCTCTGCCTCACTAGGGTTTCCTAATATTGTCGACATGAGCCTGGTAAACAGAGTACTCGTACGGGCAATACGGATTCTGTCATCATGATGGGGTGGAAAATCACCCGTTACCGAAACCTCAAGGCCTGTACGCTTATCTGTTGCAACATATTGTTCTGGCATTTATCTAACAATCATGTTTGTTCTTTGGAAAAAACTACACATCAAGATTTTGTACCTCTTTGTAATTAGCCTGAATAAATCTCCGTCGATGCAGAGGCTCATCACCCATGAGTTCACTGAATAACTTATCTGCATCCATTGGATCATTAACATCCACTTTCCATAAAGTACGCGTATCTGGATCTAATGTGGTATCCCATAATTGATCAGCATTCATTTCACCCAACCCCTTAAAGCGCTGTACGTTGGCCTTCCGCTTGCGTCCCTTTTGCCAAGACTTTAACTCTTCTTCATTGTAAAAATATTCCACCTTGTCACCGGATCCTGCCCGATACAGAGGTGGCTGTGCAATGTACAAGTGTTCATTAGCAATTAAGTCGGGCATATATCGATAAAAGAACGTCATGAGTAAAGTCCGAATGTGGGCACCATCAACATCTGCATCAGTCATGATGATCACTTTGTGATAGCGCAACTTTTCCTCGTCATATCCATTAGCTGCCGCAGAGTTTTCTGCCTCCGATTCGACACCTGTCGAAATACCGGTACCTAATGCAGAGATAATTAACCTAATCGCCTCATGACCCAACATTTTATCGGGGCGTGCACGCTCAACATTAAGAATTTTCCCGAAAAGAGGAAGGATAGCCTGTGTATGACGATCTCGCCCCTGTTTAGCTGATCCTCCTGCACTATCTCCCTCAACTATGAAGATTTCAGATTCGCCAGGATTACGACTAGAACAATCAGCTAATTTGCCAGGCAAATTGCCGCTTTCAAGAGCACTCTTTCGCTGTACGAGTTCACGTGCTTTTCGCGCAGCATCACGTGCACGTGCAGCAGTGGTTGCTTTTTCAATGATCGCTCGGCCATCACTAGGTCGTTCCTCTAAATACTGACCGATTGCATCACTTAAAGCACTCTGCACTCGCGAGTCAACTTCTGGATTACCCAAACGAGTCTTCGTCTGGCCTTCAAATTGAGGCTCTGGAAGCTTAACCGAAATTATAGCAATCAAACCTTCACGAACATCATCGCCTGTTAGGTTTTGATCGCCGTCTTTTAGCAATTTATTCTTACGCGCATAATCATTGAGCACACGTGTAAGAGCTTTTCTAAAACCTGTTAGATGCGTACCACCATCAATTGTGTTTATGCCATTCGCAAAAGTGTACTCATGCACTTGAAAACCATCGTTATATTGCAATGCGCATTCGATCAGGTCTCCCTCAACCTCATGGTCCACATAAATTGGATCCTGGTTAAGCACCGAACGACCACTATTTAAATGCCTAACATAGCTTTTTATCCCGCCATCAAAATAATAATTAACCTCTTGCCCGGTCCTTTCATCTAGAAGATGGAACCAGACACCTTTGGTCAGATATGCATATTGTCGCAATCGCCCAGACTCAATATCAAAATCAAAGTCAACCGTTTCAAAAATCTCAGAGTCCGGCCGAAATGTAATAGTGGTTCCACAGGAGCGATCATCCTTCAATGGAGAAGCCTTAAGTTTGGATTGAGGATCTCCACAAGCATATTCTTGCCTGTAGACCTTACCTCCATGCTTTTTTCCTTGCGCGATGGGGTCAGGAACAACCTCAACGATAAGCTTTTCCGCCAACGCATTAGTAACACTCGCACCAACACCGTGAAGACCACCACTTATTTTGTAGCCACCCCCACCAAATTTTCCACCTGCGTGTAAAACCGTTAAAACCGTTTCCACTGCAGTAAGCCCGGTCTGCTTTTGCACACCTACTGGAATCCCGCGGCCATTATCCCGAACCGTACATTGCCCATCATTATGAAAAATCACTTCTACACGATCGCAATAGCCAGCCATAGCCTCATCAACTGCATTATCAACAAGCTCTTTAACCAAATGGTGCAGCCCAGCAACATCGGTTGTACCGATGTACATGCCGGGTCGACGACGGACAGCCTCCAGTCCTTCCAAGACTTGGATATTATCGGCAGTATACTGATCATTAGTGGCAACAGGAGGCGCTTTTTCGGTAACCATAACTTCCTTTGGGGGAAAAATTTTAAAGTGGTTTAATAAATCCAAAGAGGCGACATAAAATGCACAATCTCTTTCACTATATTGTACCAGCGCGAGCACCTTTCACGCGAACAAATTGAGGAAAAATGTCATCTTGGAATCCCTTTTCACGTAACAGTCCATTTGTAAGGCCTCAGCCCCCGACAGATGTGAATTTACAGCCAATCGCCTTGGTCAGAAATAACATAAAAAAACCTAGGCCCTCGGGTTGGGAAAACATCAAAAGCATTGTTGAAGTTAAACCAGAATACGTTGAATATCTTCATGGAATTGAAGGCTATAGCCATATCATCCTTGTCTGCTATCTTGACCTCGCAGCAAATGCTCCAGAAAAACCATCACGTATTGAAGATGTAGGTATTTTTGCAACTCGTAGTCAGCTAAGACCAAATCATTTAGCAGTCAGTTCTGTAAAACTTTTGAACCGTGCAGGAAGCAAACTAGAGGTGGAAGGTCTTGATGTTATCGATAACACCCCTGTCCTTGATATAAAGCCATACTTACCCTTTTACGATGCTTTCGCTGATGCAGAAATCCCTACTGATTAAATTTTCTGGAAAAATCGAAGAGGAACCATCAATTGTTCATTGCCGATCTAGCCACGTAAGCTATGGCCAATGCAAATACAGGCAATAAACCCTGATTTCGAATGGAAGAACTACCGGAAAGTTACTTCTGGAACAGGTGAAATTACGGCCAGTTTCCCAAAAGTTTACAAACCGGTAATTGCTGCCACAACTGCACATAGAAGACTCGCAAAAATTTACGAGGACGGCATACTTTCCCCAGCGTCAGACAATATGAAGGATGGAAGTTTTTTAATAGGTCAGTGGTTAAATCTATACGGACTACTGTACTCCAATGAAGACGTTAACCTAACAGACATCAAAGATGAAAAGAGTGAAAACTTTAAAGTTAATTTGCTTACAAATAGAAATTTTTTCGATGATTTTTTCACCCATGCGGGTATCGTCTGGTGGATCGTTCAAGTGTTTAATCTCTTCAGGCGAACAAAATATAAAGAAAAAATAGGGCTCGATCCAAACAAAATAACAACTAAAGAAGCCGCAGCACTAATACTTACTGTTCCTAACCCCCTAAGAGTGCGGCCTAGCTTAAGCTCCAACCTCATCTTTACACCTGCCACTTGGGCTGCTCGTAAAATTTCCGATCATGAAACAACTCAGTCACAGGGGAATTTAAATAGTATTTCCACAACCTGGAATGTAAGTTACCTAGATTTAATTAATCTAGTAAAAGAAACAATTCAAAAAAACCTAGAAGCTCTTAATGAGTTTAAATTCAAAAACTTGAATATCGACCTTATTGAAAACCCTCTTGATCTAGATGGAAAAAAAGAAATTCCAGGAAACAAGATTCAGACTCGTAAAATACAAACCGTTACACCTCCAAAAAATTTAATAACTTTTATTTGGTTTCTTCTTGCAGAAGAATTTACAGAAATTCCAAATATCGACTTCGAAAATTGTAACGGGTACTTTGATAAAGAGGTGTCAGATAAAGATGGTAGTCTGAAAAAAATCTCGGGATGTAAGAATGTTCTAAAACGTTCAAGATTTAGACCTTGTATATATTGCAACGAACTAGTTTATAAAAGGAAAGAAAAACCAGAAAATAACAACGGACGTTTATTACTTGCGACCGAACAAGGAATAACAGTGTGTACCAATACTAATAATCCAGAAGAGTTTCACAAACATCGGCAACACAAACGTAGATGGTGTAGCCAATCTTGTCGTTTGCTGTTGAGAAAAAACTCCAAGCTATAGGTTTTCTCCAAGCAATTTTTGAGCTTCGCTTTTTCCCTTCTCATTCAACCGAACATAGCGAGTTTCATGATTGGCCGACCACCGTAACATATCTACATCCATACCATCTGAATCATTGGCGACCTCAGGCACTTTTTCCAACAGTGAACGATCACCATGTATACGGTTAAGTTCATTGTAAATAGCAGTAAAATTACAATTTTTGTCTAAAGCAGTATAGGCAGCACTCAGAGCAAACATTATCTCTTCAACTGAACCATTTATTTTTAATGTTGGGGTCTCTTTAGTTAAGTCATAAACTGACTCAATAATTTCCACTGATAAATTTAGATAATCAGAGATCACTACAGATCTTTCCGTCTCAGGGGTAGCGTTTTTACTAGTTTCAGAATTAGTTCCCACAACATATCCTTTCAAACACTTTTTTTAATCATAATACATGGCGGAGAGGGGGAGATTCGAACTCCCGGTACATTGCTGTACACCGCTTTTCGAGAACGGCACCATCAACCACTCGGACACCTCTCCGTGGTATATGCTTAGTCTACAACGGGTATCGTGAACTGCAGAGAAAGCTATGAAACCTTTTACTATCGCGTGTTGCCAACTTCGTGCAGGAGATCTTGAAGAAGCAGAACTGAGCCTAGAAAGAATCTTGAAATTACTTGATGAAGCAGGTGAAAAGAAAGCAGACCTCGTACTACTCCCTGAATGCAGTTATCCAGCCTACTATCTAAAAAGCCAACAACCTTATGACAGGCAAGGGGTAAGAAAATACTCAGAAATTTGTGACTTACTCGGACAAAAAGCTAAGAAATACGGGTATTGGCTTGTTGCAGGACTTGCCGCGCCAATTGTAAGCGGCAAACTTACCAACAGTGGTGTCGTTTTTGATCCTGAGGGAAACCAATGCGGCCAATATGACAAAACATACCTATGGCATTTTGACAACAATTGGTTTGAGGAAGGGCAATCTTTTCCTGTGTTTAAAACGGATTTTGTAGATTTTGGGATTTTGATTTGTGCGGATGGGCGACAGCCGGAAATTGCACGAACACTCAAATTAAATGGTGCCGAGTTAATTGTCGATCTCACTGCATGGGTTTCTCATGGCTCAAATGTAGCCGATCTTTATACTCCTCAATGTGAATATTTGATGCCTGTTCGAGCTTTTGAAAATGGTGTGTGGGTAGCTGCTGCGGACAAATGGGGAACAGAAAATGAAACCATCATATACGCAGGACGATCTTGCATAATTAATCCTGACGGCGAAAAGGTAAAAACAGCGCCGACCGAAGGAGATATGGTGTTAACCCACAGATTTGAGGGTGCAAGTAGAGAGATTCCAGTTCCTAGAAAACCAGAACTCTATCGAACACTCACCACAACATGGGAAAAGTCTACTGCGAAAATTTTGGCCGAAGAGCCCATCATCCCAGATAGAGAAAATCATCGAATTGGTATCGCTGAATTAGAAGATAACTGGTTTGATTTCGAAACTTTACGAAGTTGTTTTTATAACTTACGTCAACAAGATTGCGACATTGTTCTAATCGCGGGTTTACAGGCCCCGGAAGGATGGGATTCATCATTACCAGAACTAACCACGCTTGTAAGAGAAGAAGGAGGAGCACTTTCCTTCGCTGTTCGAGATAAAGGATGTACATCAAATGAGACTTCAGTATTTCTTTCAGCAGAAGGTACAACTCTTCATAAAGCCACTCATGGTAGGGAAGGAGCAAATGGCAACGCTAATGCGCCTGTAATATCAACCCCTATTGGAAATGTTGGGATTTTAAGTGGTGATGAAGCATTAGTCCCTGAAATAGCAAGAATTCTTACTCTAGAAGGGGCAGAATTTCTCCTCTGGTCAGCCTTTAATAAACATCCAATGAATTCAAAAATCGTCCAAGCCCGAAGTGATGAAAATCGTGTTTATACCGCCGGAAAATGGCCTGGTGGCGGCATTATAGCCTCACCGACTGGAAGCCCTATCCTAGAAGCGCCAAATAAAACTGCTATGGCCGCACAAGTAAACAAAAGCCTTACCAGATGGAAAGACATGGCTCCAGGCACTCACCCTTTGCGTAATCTCACCTCAGCAAAGACAGAGGCTTTGCTTCGAAATTTATAATTTATCTGGGTTTTAACAATTCTACAGAAAGATCGATTGGTAGTTTGCTTCTTAACAAAGAAAGCTTTTGCTTCTCCTCAGGGTGAGCGCCGGCCTCAGCCAAAAAAGTATCTACGGTTTCCAAAAACTCCCACTCTCGTTCCGTTTTATAATTCATCGGGATAACGACCTTGCATTCCATTCTCTGTGCGTAATCCCATGCCTCCTTAGCCTCAAGTGAACCCCCAGACCCCACTGGTAACAACAAAACATCTGAATCAACAACCACTTCAGTAATAGCATCTGGAGGGACCTGATCAGGAAGTCCTAAATGCGTAACCTTCATACCATCAAGCTCAAATGTGAAAACAGTTGTACTTCCACCCTCCTGAAGAGGGCATGGTGTAGCTGTTACTAAGGTCCCTTGAATCTCATATTCACCAGCTGCATTTAAAACCTTTGGATTACCCTTAACTCCATCAATAAAACCAATGCTAGGAATATCCCTCCGCGATAAAGTCACGATATCTGCTTCGCTTTTCGCAGGTCCATATCCACTTTCTGGTCCTAAAGGATCAGTTATTACGTCTGCATCACGACTCTGCAACCGAAAAGAACTACGCCCTAACCAAGTTATTTCCATAACGAATTCCCCGCGGCTTTAGTTAACCACTCCGACTATCTTAACGAAATGTCTGTAAAAAGCTTCTAATCATAACTCTGTAAAACACAAGCCACTGCATTTCCCCCCATACCTAGGGAAGAAACCAAGACACAATCTAAGTTTTCCGAACGAGGCTCAAGGATGTAGGCCAAGTCTGCCCCTTCGATAGGGTTATTCAGACCAGCCACAGGAAGCACTTCACCCAATCGCATCTCTTCTAAAGCGATACCTAGGCCTAAAAGGCCTGAGGCTGCAAAGGTTTCCCCAAAAACCCCAGCAACAGCTGTAACTGTTGCGTAATACGCATGTCTACCAAAAGTACGCATCAAACCATCAGCCTCTGCAGAATCTTTCTCCAACCGTCCATCCGCTGAAGCGACTACATGATCAATTTGATTTTGAAGATAGCCAGCATTTCCAAGGGCTTCTTGAGTAGAACGGCCAGCTTCTGCACTACTCGGCATTTGGAGCGGTTCTACTGTTGGATCAAACACTTCTCCCAGACCAGCGATACGAGCCTTTACGATAGCACCACGATTCACCGCAAATTCTTCCCGTTCAAGAATTATGCTGACAGCCGCCTCGCCAGGAATGCAACCTGTCGAATTTTTATCAAATGGGGCACTCTCAGTAGATGCTAATGCACCCTGCTCAGCCAAATGTGTAATTATTTTAGGCTGTATTGTTTGTGTAGCAGTCACAATTACAATATCAACGCTGTCTGTTTGCAAAAATCTGTCTGCAGCAGCAAGAGCAGCCAATCCACTAGCTTCATTCCCTGTATTAGAAACCACGGGTCCACGAATACCTAATACGTTTCCTATCAGTTGCCCGTACGGCGAAAATAATGCTGCTTGCCCAGGAGACCGATATGCAAGACCATCACAAATCGCAAAACGTCGTGCATCTCCGCTACCACTAGACAAATTGGCTTCTTTTAGTGCCTGAAATGTAGCATCCAAGGCAATCATCGATGGCCTATCCAAAAAGTGGACAACATTCTTCGGAATTTCTGGGCTCGGCCGATAATTACTTGGTAACAAAGCGCCCTGAAATGACGGAGACTCTTCAGTACTATCTAAGACACGCCCTAAACTTTGTGCGGATCTCAATGCATCCCACGCAACCTGAACACCGCTTCCCGCAGCAGTTACAATCCCACAACCCGTTATTACTGAACGATCCTTCACCATTCCCTAGCACCTTCAGTCGACAGGAAATAGTTCCGCTGTTTTAAAATTTTAGTCAAGGTCATCCAAGAATTCATCATTTTCATGGCGTTTCCTCAGTCCTAACGCAACTGCAACACCAATAATCAGAATTATGACAAAAGCCACTAAACGCTTCATTGTAATCACCGTCCTCTCAAAGGATAGAAAGAGCTGGCACTAATATACTACTGCTGCCCATCGATTTACTACTGCTGCATTCGATTTAATCATCAAAAAACAGACTATTAACACAACAGCTTAATTACACCACATAAAAAACAAACTAACTAAAAAGTGCGCGATAAGGAAAAAGAGCGTAGCATTATGCTTGCTATGGTGGACATCAAAAACACAGCTACCTCTAATGAACCTCCAGCAAGCACACTCCCTTTGACTATTCTGGATGAAGACGGTGAGGAACTTTTTGAATGCGACAGCTGCGGCTTACATTACCGTCCATCTAAATCAACCAGCTCCCTAAGACTGACATATTGTGGGTTTTTATGTGAGATCGGTGATTTAGGTTTTAGCATCGATGGCCTTGAGCAGATGGAAATTATCTCGACCTCAGATGCTAATGCGGACACCTCTTCTGATGAGGGTGGTTCTGTCGACGTAAATGAGGAACCAAACCCTGTCCCTTCAGCAAGTACAAGTACTTAAAGCCAGTTAAGGTTTATCCCCTAATGGAAACCCACAATATAACTATCGTTGGTGGATCAGGAATTGTTGGTCGGGAATTTTTAAAAATCCTAGATGAGCAAAATGTCCCGGTTGGGAAAGTAAGGATCCTCGCAACACAACGCAGTGCCGGGACTGAAATTTTTTTTCGGGACCAAAAAATTATTGTCGAAGAAACAAATCCGGAAAAATTTAATGAAAATGATGAGGTTGTTTTCCTGACAGCTACATCTGATGTATCTCAACAGATTGCACCAATTGCAAAAAAACATGGAAGCTTTGTAATAGACGATTCAAGCGCATATAGGATGGACCCACAAGTTCCATTGGTAATACCTGAAGTAAACGCAAGCGACCTCGAATGGCATCAGGGAATAGTGAGTCAGCCTAATTGCACAACCACCCCATTAGTCCTCGCATTAGCTCCTGTGCATAAAGAAAATCCCCTTCAACATATAGTTGTTAGCACCTACCAAGCACTAGCAGGGGCAGGAGGCGCTGCTTTAAAAGGACTGCGTTCTGAAACGAAAGCTGCACTTGAAGGAGAGTCTAAGCCTTCAGGAGTACAACCTCGCGAAATAGCATTTAATGCAATCCCCCAAATAGATATCTTTGCAGAAAATAACTCAACCAAGGAAGAGCTAAAAATGTTAAATGAGACCAGGAAAATTTTAAGCTCTCCAGACATAGCAATTAACGCGACCTGTGTTCGTATTCCTACTTTTTTCGGACACGCGCTCTCTATTTGGGCAAAATTTACACACCCTATAGAACCAAATAAAGCGCGTGAACAGATCCAGTCTATGTCTGGGATCTCTGTCCAAGATGATGTAAAAAATGAAATTTACCCTACCCCTTTGGACGCCGCAGGCATTGACGATGTTTTAGTGGGTCGCATTCGACAAGGTAATTCAAATAACGAGCTGATGCTTTGGGCTGTAACCGATAGCATACGTAAGGGGGCAGCTACAAATGTCCTTCAAATAATTCAAGAGGCTTCAAAAAGGGGTTTAATTCGGAGACGTTAATTTAACCCTTTCGCAACACAAAGGTACACTGCAAATATGGCATATCTTCAACTTCAAGACATAGTGCTTCATTACGAGGAAACTGGTAGTGGACAACCCCTACTTCTTATTGCTGGATTAGGCGGCGATTTACAATCATGGACACAGCATGTTTCAGATTTTTCCAAAACTCACCGTGTTATCGCATTTGATAATCGAGGTTCAGGACAAACAAGTGCACCAGACCGTCCTTACACGATTGCACAAATGGCAAACGACGCATTAAAACTTCTAGACCACCTAGAAATTCCAGCAACTCATGTTTTATCTTTTAGTCTCCTGGGAGGAGCAATAGCTCTACAATTAGCATTAGAAGACCCTACGCGTACCGAACGGCTTGCAATGATTGCACCTGGTGGTACTCCTGATAATGCATCAGTTTCCATTCTAAAAACCTGGATCGCAGCAAAACGGTCAAACATGAGCAAAGAAGCATTAATAAGATTAACTTCTTCCTTCTTATACAGCAGGACCTTCTTGAATGATGAAGCACTCTTCGAATCTATGATCGATACCACTTCCTCAAATGAATTTGAGCAGCTAGACCATGCTTTTATCAGACAAGCCGAAGCTATTCTTAATTGGCAACTACCAAATGATCTTTCTACGGTTTCAAATCCGGTTTTATTACTCAACGGTCTTGAGGACCAATTGGTGACACCAGACCAGATAAATAAACTCACAGAATCTTTACCGAACTGCAACAATAAACAGCTAGAAGGTGGGCATGCCGGCCTTTTTGAATCACCAGAGATTTATAGAGCATCCATCCGGGAATTTTTTGAAGAGCCTAGTGTTAAAGAATCTTGAGAAATTTTTACTCTCGGAGAAAATTGCTCACCACATTAGTCTCGGGTATGGCTCCTAATAAATTCGGACTATTTGTGCTGTTACCCATACTGTTTACAGTTGCAAGTGTAGTTATTACATCACAACTATTTTTGTTTGCGACCAATTATGTTTTATCACTTTTTAAACTTACCTTTATTAAGATAGCAACTCCAATTAAGGGCCCAGTTTGGGCTACAGAACAAAGAATGCGCGAAAAACAGTCAAATTGGAGCCCCTTAAAATCCTTCATATTTACGACAAAAACCAATAGTAATATTTTTCAAAAAAATTCAAAAAATTCTGTCCGAGATATTGATTTACGTGTTCACAAAACAAAAAGGGATACGTAATAGTGATAGCTTGCCTCCTAAGAAATACAAGCCCGAACACCAAGGACTCTACAGAAGTATTAATTGTTGAAGCTGAAGATGGATCGGCATATTACCCACACACTACCGTACAACCAAATGAAACAATTATCAGCGCTGCAGAGCGTGCAATTTTTGAGACCTGTGGATTAACAATCAAGGACTGGGAACAAATAGGCGAAGATACTGAAAACACTTGTCTTATCAGTGAAATAGAAACGGTTTTACCTGACAAGTGGCGCGCTACCGCAGGAGACCGTGTCGTAGAATTGGTCTGGATTCCTGTATATCAAGAACCTGTTTCCGTTATAGAGGAACATGCTTTTGTACAACCCTTACTGTGCGAATAAAAACCAGTAAATCACCGTAATAAGAATATGTGCGATAAAATGGATCTTAATGAACACTCTTAAAACAACCGTATTACTAACTGCACTGACCGTCTTACTTGTTGGAATTGGATATTTTGTCGGTGGGTTAGGTGGAATGATTGTCTTCTTTGTTCTGGCAGCAGTCATGAACATGTCTGCTTACTGGTTCAGTGATCGTATTGCCTTACGTATGGCAGGAGCACATGAGGTAACGGAGGCGCAGGAACCACAACTCTTCAAAATGGTCGCAGAAGTAGCTGCACGAGCTCAAATGCCTATGCCAAAACTTTTTGTAATTGAAACCGCTACACCAAACGCTTTTGCTACGGGTCGGAGCCCAGAAAAAGGTGTCGTTGCCGTCACCACCGGTATTCGACGTCTACTTAATGAAAATGAACTAAAAGCAGTAATAGGCCATGAAATAGGTCACGTAAAAAACAGAGATACTTTAACAAGTTCTATTGCGGCAACAATTGCAGGGGCGATCTCGATGATTTCATTTATGTTGCTGTGGTTTGGTGGCGGACGAAGTCGTGAAGGAGCGCTGCTTTCTATTCTCATCATGATCCTTGCTCCAATTGCCGCTTCAATTATCCAGTTTGCGATAAGCAGAACACGTGAATTTGCTGCAGATGAATTTGGAGCAAATCTAACGCGTGATCCGGAAGCACTAGCTAGTGCTTTGTTAAAACTTGAACAAGGTGTGCAGTACGCC
>JAKUNN010000014.1 GCA_022451885.1 Dehalococcoidia bacterium
AACTCTTTTACAGCACTGATACAAGGAGCCCAAGAGGCAACTCATGTCCTAGGCAATGCAGCTCGTTTAAGTAAAATCTTTATAACGAAAAGTTTCTACGCGTATTTGTTAATTTTCTCAACTAACCTTTTAGGCCTAGATTTTCCTTTCTTACCTCGACACGGATCGCTAACTGCTCTCTTGGCATTAGGTATACCCGCTGTAATTATTTCTGTCACCATTCCGCCATCTAACGCAGGTCGTGACTATTTAAATAACATCCTCAAATTCGCTCTACCTGCAGCAGTAGCACTAGCGATATCAGCTATGGTATTGCAATTTGTTACTGATGGAATTTTAAACCTGGACGTCGAACAAACACGTACATTAATTTCACTAGTCATAGGCTTCACGAGTATCGGTTTTATGATTGAAGTAGTAGGTTTCGAAGGCGCATCTTGGCGTAACCTACAGAGACCAATCCTCACCATATTATTTGGGGCAATCATGGCAGCTATTTTGGTCACCACAATATTCGCTGACTGGCTCAGAAACTTTTTCGATTTCAGGTCACTTAGTGCAATTGAATGGCTAACTGTTTCACTCACAGTTATAGCTGCACTAACTCTGCAATACATAGTAAGCAAAAATTGGCCTCGCATAATCAGATTCCTGATAGCACAACCACCCGACTCAGAAAAGGTACGTGGCAGAAAAATTTAGCTACAAAAATTCCTAACATCCTTAAGACAGACAGGTTATCTTTGGACAAGAGAAGGAGAAATTAAGAACCACCATGGCTAATACAATTACAAACCCGCAAATAGAAAGTTATGTCGAATCCCACACAAGCCAAGGGCCTAAGTACCTTCACGAAATAGCTGAACGAACACACATAGATCTAGGCGAACGAGCCAGAATGCTAACCGGTCATGTGGAAGGTAGATTTTTGAAATTCCTTGTCTCAATGCTGAAGCCAGAGAAAATTTTAGAAATTGGATGTTTCACCGGCTATTCGGCTCTTTGTATGGCAGAAGGGCTATCAAAAAATGGGAGGATAACGACTTGTGATATTAGTGAAGAACATGCACAAATTGCGAAAAGTAATTTTCAAGCTAGTCAGTATGCAGATCAAATTAATTTAATTCTTGGCCCTGCCCTTATAACTTTAGAAACCTTAGAAGGCCCTTATGACTTTATCTTCGTAGATGCTGATAAGGAAAACTACCTGAGATATTACGAGACGGTACTTCCTTTATTGTCCAAAAACGGCGTTATCGCTTTTGACAATGTTCTTTGGAGTGGACAAGTTCTTCAAGTAGAGGACCAAACAGAAGAAACAAAAGCGATACGAGAGCTAAATGACTATTTAATAAAAGACGACAGAATTGAATGTGTCATGCTACCAGTGAGGGATGGGATTACTTTAATTCGTAGTAAAGGAAGTACCGACAGGTTGTAGATAAACAATTTTGCAAGTTGGCTTCTATTTATCTAGTAAAACTAAATGTTTTACGACCACCTGGTTAGATATACATGCTTTCCAAGCTGTTTTGGCACAAATTTAGCGTTATTCTAGAGACAGTAGTCTCAAATACCAGCAACCTTCAGAGGTGCTTCAGGGATGTCCAACCTGAAAACAACTGCAAAACGGTATAATAAGCGGCCGGTGGAAAAGCTACTTGAATAAGGGGAATGAAAAATGAGCGCGAATGGAACGAATGAAGAAGGAACCTGGGTTGTTAAAAAAGGGCTAGCAGAAATGCTAAAAGGCGGCGTCATTATGGATGTCGTCACACCAGAACAAGCAAAAATCGCACAAGAAGCAGGAGCCTGTGCCGTAATGGCCTTAGAACGAGTTCCTGCGGATATTCGTAAAGATGGTGGCGTCGCTAGAATGAGTGATCCGGAAATGATTCTAGGTATTATGGATGCTGTAAGTATTCCGGTAATGGCTAAGGCAAGAATTGGCCATTTCGTTGAGGCGGATGTGCTTCAATCCCTTGGAGTTGATTACGTCGATGAATCCGAAGTACTTACACCTGCAGATGAAACGCACCACATTGACAAACATAGTTTCAAAGTACCTTTTGTTTGCGGTTGCCGAAACCTTGGTGAAGCCTTAAGGCGAATCAGTGAAGGAGCTGCCATGATTCGCACAAAGGGTGAAGCCGGAACAGGAGATATCGTCGAAGCAGTGCGCCACATGAGATCCGTACAGGATGAAATCAGGAAGCTTAAAACACTAGCTGATGAAGAGATCTACTCCTATGCAAAAGTAAATAGTGCTCCAATTGAATTAATTGAAACTATCCGCTCAACAGGCCGTCTCCCCGTGGTGAATTTTGCGGCCGGTGGCGTGGCCACGCCAGCAGATGCAGCGTTAATGATGCGACTAGGTGCCGAAGGAGTATTCGTTGGAAGTGGAATTTTTAAATCTGAATTCCCGGAAAAAGTTGCGAAATCCATCGTTGAAGCAACAACACATTTTGAAAATGCGGAACTTATTGCAAAAGCAAGTAAAGGACTTGGAGCAGCGATGCGTGGCCTAGCAGTTGCGCAGTTAGCTGAAGAGGAAATTCTTTCAACTAGGGGAACATAAATGCTCCAAACTAAATTTTTGAGGCTTTGATGCTACCTAGATCAAAAAAAATAGATATTTTTCTGGCTCCTAGACGCTAATGTGGTAAAGTTCGTGAAGAATTTCCGGGGATGTCTCGCCTCAACACCAGAGGCTTGTGTTAGCCATCGCATGTAAGAGGACAATGAGTTTTTACGACACCTGGTCTGCAGTATTTATCGCATTAATCGCGGGGGTTATCCTCGTGGGAACCGCCCTGATAGGTGCTCGTCTGCTCGGACCTTTTGCACGCGAGCAAGGTAAAAGTATTTCTTACGAATGTGGCATGCTGCCGACAGGGAAAAATTGGACTCAAGTTCACGTACGATATTACCTGTTTGCGATTATGTTTCTAATTTTTGATGTAGAAACCATCTTTATCTTTCCTTGGGCTGTACGTTTTCTAGATTTACCAAGTCACGCATTCTGGTACATGGTATTTTTTGTGCTTATCCTGAGTGGTGCACTGTTCTATGCGTGGCGTAAAAAAGTACTGGAGTGGCGATAATGGCTGATAAACCAACTTCTCAAGAAACAGGACCATTGGCATATACTCCAAACTACGGAAATGAAGAGGAAAGACTTCAACCGGTAGAAGCGCCAGACGATAATGCTCTTTATCGCGTGGTATTACCTGGAGTAATGCAAACGGGTGTAGATACTGTTATTGCAATGTGCAGAAAAAGTTCATTGTGGCCAATGACATTTGGACTAGCCTGCTGCGCAATTGAAATGATCGGTACCTTCATGCCAAATCATGATCTTGATAGATTTGGCATCGTTCCTTGGCCAAGCCCACGCCAGAGTGATGTAATGATCGTCTCTGGGACAGTCACTAAAAAAATGGCGCCAGCAGTCAAGCTTTTGTACGAACAAATGCCTAATCCTAAGTATGTGATTTCTATGGGTGCATGTGCGACCAATGGCGGACCTTATACCGAATATGACCGGGTACTCCAAGGCGTGGATAAAATTATTCCAGTGGATGTCTATGTACCAGGCTGCCCTCCTAGGCCAGAATCTCTACTTGAAGGATTTATAGCCCTTCAGGAAAAGATTATGGAAGAAAAGAAGAATGCCGGATGACAACTGAAACTAGCCCAGCTTCGAAAAATACAGAGACAGCAGAATTAATACGTACACAACTGCCAGATATACCCTTTGAAATTTCCGTAACAAAAACCTACGCTGACCTCAGGGTAGAACCGGAAAATTTCTTGCTACTTGTCGATGGCTTGCATAAAAATGATGCACTTTCCTTTGATTTGCTACGTAATATCGTAGCTCTTGATATGGGCGAGGAAGGACTTTGGGCAAAGTACCACTTCTATTCTTTTATACACGGTCATGGAATACAGGTAACAGTTCCTACAAAATCAATTGATCTAACTATTCCTTCAATTACGAATATTTATCCGACGGCAAATTGGCATGAAAGAGAAGCGGCAGAAATGGTTGGCTTAAAATTCCAAAACCATCCTGACCCTCGCAACCTACTGCTAGAGGAGGATCTAGACATCCATCCGCTACGCAAAGAACATCCACTTCAAAAACCAGAAATATTGCAAGGTATAGAAGAGGGACCTCCTGGGGTAGAACAATGACAACTTGGCCTGAATCACAGGGAGCCTCAACCAGTCTTGAAACCGTAGATATGACAATCAATATTGGACCTCAGCATCCCGCGACACACGGGGTTTTCCGTATGGTTCTGACTGTAGACGGAGAACTCGTAAAAGACTGTGAGCCATACATCGGATATCTGCATCGAGGACTTGAGAAATTAACTGAAAATGCAGATTACCGACAGGCTATGGGCTGGTGGGACCGCACTGATTACCTTGCAGGAATGTGTTGTGAGGGTGCGTATGTTATGGCAGTCGAAAAATTAGCAGGAATTGAAGTCCCGGAACGTGCGGAATACATACGCGTCATAATGATGGAACTTTCTCGAATTAACTCACACTTCATGTTTCTCGGTGCATTTGGGGCGGACGTAGGATCTTTTGGCACAAGCTTCACATATGGATGGCGCGAAAGGGAACGTATTTACGACCTTTTTGAGGAAGTCGCTGGCGACCGTATGTTTCCCACTTATTTCAAAGTAGGTGGGGTAACTATGGATTTACCAGAAAACTTTGAGGCACGATGCCGAGACATACTGTCTTCTGTTCGTCAAGGACTTGAGGATTTTGATGGACTACTAACAGGTAATGAAGTTTTTGTAGAACGCTGCCGTGATTTAAACCCGGTAACCACAGAACAAGCAATAGCTTGGGGTTTTACAGGACCAATGCTACGAGCCACAGGGTTAGGCTGGGATATTCGAAAAGCGGAACCATACAGTATCTACGAACGACTTAATTTTGATATACCAACAGGAAAACAAGGGGATGTCTTTGACAGGTATTGGGTGAGACTCTCAGAAATGTATCAAAGTGCTCGCATTATTGAACAATGTCTAGACGAAATACCAAGTGGACGTGTTTTGAACCCCGACCTCCCAAAAACACTACGAATTGATGAGGGTGAACTTTACTTACCAACAGAAGGTACAAAGGGTGAGTATGGTGTCTACTTAATGGCACAAGGAGGAACGAATGCTTATCGTGCAAAATTACGCTCCCCTTCATTTTCAAACCTTTCTGCTCTTCGTGATTTAGTAGTTGGAAACTACGTGGCTGACGCCATAATTATCCTAGGTTCATTGGATATTGTTCTGGGGGAGGTCGATAAGTGAGTTTTGGTGACGCGTTTTTTGGAATCTCCTGGTTAGATATAATTATACGGACATTGATTGTAGTTATTGCAATGACTGTCGTCGTTATTTACCTAACTTATGGCGAGAGAAAAGTTGTTGCTCGTTTCCAAATGCGCTTGGGACCTACCCGCACAGGACCTGCAGGCTTACTGCAAGGAGTAGCAGATGCGCTCAAACTGGTAGTCAAAGAGGATCTGCGCCCACGCAACGCTGATCGATGGGTTTTTGAATTTGCTCCATACGCAACATTTGTTCCAGTGTTCTTAGTGCTGTTAACACTTCCGTTCGCAGAGAATTGGGGCGTTCGAAATTTAGCCCTTGGTATGTTTTTTGTGTTTGCAGTATTGGGATTAAACATTGTAGGTGTCCTAATGGCTGGATTCGGTTCAGGAAACAAATATGCCCTTCTCGGAGGTGTTCGTGCAGCCGCACAAATGATTAGCTATGAAATCCCATTAGTGGTTGCACTTTTAACTGTTGCTATGCTTGCAGGCACCCTTGATTTAAATCTAATTGCGAGCCTTCAAGGTGATCGACCTTTCATACTTGTTCAGCCTTTGGCTTTTGTAATTTTCTTCATAGCACTACTAAGTGAATTACACCGTGCCCCTTTTGACATCCCAGTAGCAGAATCGGAAATCGTTGGTGGGTACTTTGTGGAATACTCAGGAATTCGCTGGAGTATGTTTCAACTTGCAGAATACGCAGCGCTCTGGGGCTTTAGTATTTTCGGATCAGTAATCTTTTTAGGCGGATGGAATTTCCCTTTCGGCAGCGAAGTAGGGGTCGGTCTTCAACTAGCACTCACCTTGATCAAAAGTACACTTATGATCCTCCTTATATTCTGGGTTAGGGCTACTATGCCTCGCTTACGTATGGACCAATTAATGAGCTTTTGCTGGAAAGTTTTAATTGAAATTAGTTTTGTATTGTTACTGATTACAGGCTTCTTCCTCTACTACAATTGGCCTCAAGAAATTTTGGCACTTGTAAATTGGGGCGGAGCATTATTACTTCTTACTGTGATCTTTATTAGAACACGCCGAAAATCCGAAGCTGAAGATTTGGTCGGCACCTATAAAAATATTGAGGTTACTGAATAATGTTTGGAATATTAAAAGGCTTAGCTACAACATTCTCTACTTTCACTCGACAACCTGTGACAATTGAATACCCGGACGAAAAGAGAGACCTCCCGGAACGCCAGCGCAGCTTTCCTGTTCTGACTTGGGACTTTGACCATGACGAACCTTTTTGCACTGGCTGTAATATCTGTGTAAGGAATTGCCCAGTTGACTGCATGACAGCTGTAATGCAAGACAACCCTAAGCACCCAGAGGGAACAAGTGATCGTCGAAAAATTGTTGATAAATTTTGGATAGATTACGCCCGCTGTATGCGATGTAACATATGCGTAGAAGTCTGTCCGTTTGAAGCAATTGTTATGGACAACAATTGGAGCGGGCACGAACATAGCGTTTTTGACCGTCGAGACCTGCATAAAGATATTGAAGACCTCCTCGCTTCTAGTAAAAGTGGTGAGTTATCCCGACCATTTAGACCTTTAGACAGTATCAACTTAAATGAGGCCGTAGCAGCTGGAGAGGAAACACCTGAAGCAACATTTGTTGCAGCAATGCCCAAAGCACGTGAGGAACAAATTCAACGTATTGAGCAAGGATTAGGTGCAGCTATTCAAGAACGTGAACCAGAGGTACAAACAACCACATCTGCTTCAAGTGAATCTAGTGCTGCTGAAGATGATTTCGCAGGTCTTTCCGAACGAAAATTACGTGCACGTAGAATGAAAGCAGAACGAGAGGCAAAGGCACTTCTTGAAAAAAATGAGGAGGTAAGCCAAGAGCTTCTGTATGTGCTTGGACGAACAGAAAGCACACTATACAAAGAAATAACCGGAGAAGACGCTCCAACTACCCCAGTGTCTTCATCTACTACAGCCGTTGAACCCTCTCCCGCAAGTTCTAACAGTGATGCAGGTGACCCGAATTCTCCCCGAAAGATTCGCGCTAGACGTATGCGTGCTGAACGAACAGCACGAGAACATATTGAAAAAAGCGAAGAGGTGCCAACAGAACTAATGGCAATCCTCAGAGATACCGAAAGTTCTATGTATGCCGAACTTGGTGGCACCGAAAGTCCACAAGTAGCAGAAAACAAAACTTCAAACGCTGATAACTCAACAGAAAATTCTGAAGGTAATGCTAACTCACCAAGAAAATTACGTGCTAGACGTATGCGTGCTGAAAAAGAAGCTCGCGAATTACTGGCTCAAGGAGAACCTATACCTGAAGAATTGGTGGAACGAATTAAATCACTAGATGGCACAGTGCCCTCAGCAGAGAGTTCCACGTGATAACAGAAATACTTTGGTGGTTTTTTGCAATCGCTATAGTAGGCACAGCTGCTGGAGTTGTTTTCTCACGTTCAGTAGTGCACGCTGCAATATTTCTAATCTTGAGCCTTGCCGGCGTGGGTGGATTATATATCTTCCTAACTGTGGAATTCGTAGCCTTGGTGCAATTTTTAATTTATGGAGGGGCTGTAACAGTCCTGATCTTGTTAGCGCTCATGATGACTCGTTTAGATGCAACAGGAGCACCAGACAAGCTAACAGGACCTCAAGCACCTTTCGGGGCCCTTGTTGGTATTACGCTACTTCTTACTTTGGTGGGAGTCTCCTTGGCAACGGCATGGCCAGGTGATGTTGATGACCTTCCCACTAACATCACCATTGAACAAATTGGTGACGTTATGTTCACTTCATATGGAGCTCCTTTCATTATCGCATCAGCATTACTCCTAGTTGCCTTCATAGGTGCAATCGTTTTCGCAAAACAGGAGGATGAAGTTTGATACCTCTAGAAAATTACCTGGTCCTTAGCGGAATTCTCTTCTCGCTTGGAGTTTATGGTGTTTTATCTCGCCGAAATGCGGTACTGGTACTAATGAGTGTTGAATTAATGCTCAACGCGGTAAGTATTAACTTCATAGCATTCTCTGCCTATCTTGATGTAACTCAGATTACAGGTGTTATCTTTGCAATCTTTGTGGTTGCTGTTGCTGCAGCAGAAATTGGATTAGCCTTGGCAATTGTTCTTCGAATATTCCGTAATCGTTCAAGTATTAATATCGATGAGGCTGCGGAGCTGAAATGGTAGATGTAGGAGATAACAAACATGAGTGCTGAATGGGCCTGGCTACTTGCTGTAATACCAGCATGTGCATTCATAGTACTTGCTTTATTTGGACGTTCTCTCCCGCGTCAAGGCGATTGGCTTGGTGTCCTGACAGTCACCTCCATACTTGGTTTGTTGATTGCAATTTTCACAAAAACGTTTGGCGCAAAATTGCCAATGTTAAATGCCGTGGAATGGACCTCTATAGGGGATTTTAGTTTGAGTCATGGCATAGCTATTGACTGGATAACACTTATTATGTTGCCAGTAATCATCATCGTAGCACTCATGGTGAACATTTTTTCTATTGGCTATATGCGAGGAGAACCTCGCTACTCTTGGTATTTTGCAGTCCTACAACTATTTGTAGCTTCAATGCTTCTACTAGTATTAGCGGACAACCTATTGCTCCTTTATATCGCTTGGGAACTTGTTGGAGTCTGTTCGTTCTTACTAATAGGTTTTTACTGGGAGAAACGTTCTGCTGTTGAGGCCGCTAAAAAAGCCTTTATAACTACTCGAGTCGGTGATGTCGGTCTGCTCATCGGTATCATATTGCTCTGGAAAGCCACAGGAACTTTCAACATTCATGAGCTTATTAGCTACGTAGAACATGGTGAGTTAGGCGGTACAACTCTCTTTGTCTCAATGCTTTTCATTTTCCTAGGTGCAATGGGGAAAAGCGCCCAGCTACCATTTCATGTTTGGCTACCCGATGCCATGGAAGGGCCGACTCCAGTCTCTGCATTAATTCATGCAGCGACAATGGTAGTTGCAGGCGTCTACCTTGTAGCTCGCCTACTGCCTATGTTTGAAGCCGCTGGAGGGATGATGCTCATCATCACCCTCGTTGGCTTAGCCACTGCAATCTACAGCGGAATAGTTGCGTTCGCTCAAACAGACATCAAAAAAGTATTAGCTTATTCAACAGTTAGTCAGTTAGGTTTTATGTTTGTGGCACTTGGTGTCGGCGGTATCGGGGCAGGAATGTTCCATCTATTTACACATGCATTCTTTAAAGCCCTGCTATTTCTTGGAGCAGGTTCCGTCATTCTTGGCACTCACCACCACCAAGAAATGCGTAACTTGGGCGGTCTTTTACGGAAAATGCCTATCACTGGCATCACGTTCGCCATAGGATCTTTGGCCCTGATGGGGTTATTCCCGTTAGCAGGCTTCTGGAGTAAAGAAACAATTTTAAGCGCGGTAGATTATGGACCAGGTAGTTGGGCATTTATCCTGATTTCAATCGCATCAATTATGACTGCCTTCTATACCGTGCGATTATTCCTTCGCACCTTTACGGGAGAACCTCAAGATGCTGCAGTTGCAGAAAAAACACATGAATCTAGCCTAATAATGACAGGCCCCCTTATCGTACTCGCAATTTTTTCAGTTTTTGCTGGATTTTTCATCTTCACTGACTTCAGCAAAGCTTTCGGTTTACCCGGTGGGATTTCTGAACTGATTTATTTACATTATCCAAAACATTTTTCAGTCCACTGGGACTTAGTCGGATACTCTATGGCACTAGTAGTAATTGGAACATTCTTTGGTGTCTGGTTCTATTGGCGCGGAAGCACCGAACGCTCAACAAAGCTTGCTGAATGGCAACCAGCTATCTATCACATGATTCAACGAAAATTTTTCTTTGATGAACTTTATCAATTCGTAATTAATCGAATCATCCTTGGTATCAGTTACGTAGTTAGTTGGTTCGACCGCTATGTCGTTAACGATACTGGTGTGGATGGTTCAGGTGAATTAACCAAGTATTCGGGATTTGTACTTAAACACCTTCAAACCGGCAAGGTACCTAATTATGCATTAGCGATCGTTGTTGGAATTATCATGTTATCTCTAATCACACTAGTTTTGCGAGGATGATGAATGAGTTTTGATCAAGCTCAAGGGTATGTTCTTTTAGCCGCACTAGGTGTTCCTTTTATGGCCACAGTCGCTACGTTACTAATCCCTAGCACCCAAAAAATGACTGTCCGTTATATCTCTTTGTTTGCAAGTGGAATCCTTCTCGCATTATCAATTTATATATTTGTCGCCTACCAAACAGGCACATCAGTGATTCAAATGGAGCTTTCATGGGCATGGATTGAAAATGTGGGCTTCTTAAAGACAAATGGAATAGCCCTCCATCTTGGAGTTGATGGAATCTCAGCTTTAATGGTTCTTCTCACAGGTGTGGTTGCATTTGCGGGAACTTTAGTTAGTTGGAAATTAGATTATCGAGCAAAAGATTTCTTCGTTTTGTATTGGGTCCTCCTTTCAGGCGTGCTTGGAACATTCCTTGCCCTTGATCTCTTCTTTTTCTTCTTCTTCTACGAACTTGCTGTAGTTCCTCTTTATCTCTTGATCGGTGTATGGGGAGGTACTCGCAAAGAATATGGAGCAATGAAGCTAACACTAATGCTAGTTGGAGGCTCCGTAGGCATATGGATAGGAATTTTTGCAATTGTTCATGAGGCGGGCTTAGGAACATTTGATCTCCCTACCTTGTGGGAAGCTGGTAGAAGTGGGGCACTAAGCCCTAATTTTCAAAAAGCTATCTTCCCTTTCATCGCAATTGGCTGTGGTGTATTAGCTGGCTTATGGCCATTTCATACCTGGTCACCAGATGGACACATGAGTGCACCTACCGCGGTATCAATGGTGCATGCTGGCGTTTTAATGAAATTGGGAGCCTTTGGCATAATCAGACTAGGTATCCAAATTTTACCTGAAGGTGCCGAGTTCTGGATGCCTGCACTTATCATACTTGGAACAGTAGGAGCCTTATATGGTGCTATTGCAGCATTAACGCAACGGGACTTGAAATTAATATCTGGGTATTCCTCTGTTAGCCATATGGGATTTGTGCTGATTGGCTTAGCTACACTAAACGAAATAGGCGTCACAGGTTCAGTTCTTCAAATGTTTAGCCATGGNGTGATGACAGCACTAGTCTTCCTTTTGATTGGTGCGATTTATGACCAAGCTCATATACGTGATATTGGACAGTTTGGAGGGATTGCACGAGTAATGCCTCTTTGGGTAGTAGGTTACGTAATTGCCGGCTTGGCTAACGTAGGACTACCGGGACTTTCAGGATTCACAGCTGAATTTCATATTTTTGTTGGAGCGTTTAAGACGTATCCAATTGTNGGGGGGCTAGCGATCCTAGCAGCTGCTATAGCAGCTGCCTATATGCTCCGCATGTTTGCTCAAGTTTTCTGGGGACCACTCAATCCCCGTTGGCGTGAGCTGAAGGATATCACGCCTCTTGAGGGAGTCTCAGCAGCCTTACTAATAGCGAGTATCATCATTATGGGAGTGCTATGGTCACCATTCACAGACCGTGTAGGTCATACAGTAATGAATCTACCAGGAGTGACTAGCTAGTATGCATGATTTTACACTTTTCATTCCGGAATATATCGCTGTTTCGCTTGCGTTAATCATTTTAACAACCGAGTTAATTTGGCCAAAAATTCGAAAGGATCTTCTCGCCTATATGACTGGGATAGCCGCAATCGCATATGGCGTAGCAGCTGTACCGTATCTGAATCACACGCCTGCTATTTTTGAGGGTGTTTTAAATACTGGTGACTTCACAACATACTTTAGATTTCTGGCTGCAGGGATCGTATTAGTCATCTCTCTTCTATCGGCTCATTACATACAAAAACGTAATTATTCAGGAGGGGAATATTACAGCCTTCTCTTAATTGCCGGCGTAGGGATGACACTTATGGCGTCATCTCGTGAATTGCTTACAGCCTATATCTCCCTAGAACTACTAAGCTTTACTCTTTACATACTAGTCGGCTACTTCAAACATGAAAGACGTGCTAATGAAGCAAGCCTGAAATATATTCTCCTCGGCGCATTTTCAAGTGCCATGCTGCTTTACGGAATCAGCTTACTTTACGGAATTACTGGCACTACGAGTTATGAAGGTATCGCAGGGGCACTCGAATTACGCGAGGCAGGAACCGACCCTGGAATGATTATGGCTATAGTACTCATAATCGCAGGAGTGGGATTCAAGGTATCCGCAGTGCCATTTCACATGTGGGCACCTGATGCATATGAAGGAGCGCCTTTACCAATAACTGCGTTTTTATCTACCGCTTCAAAAGCTGCTGGGTTCGCGTTAATAATTAGGATTTTTGGTGAAGCTCTATTCGTAGATGGTGCTGAATGGCGAACGCTTATAGCTATATTAGCTGCATTAACTATGACTGCAGGGAATTTAATAGCAATTCAACAAGTCAGTATGCCTCGCCTGGTAGCATATTCATCAATAGGACAAGTTGGGTACATGCTTGTAGTAATCGCTGCAATGGGTTTTGGCGATTCTGAACAAGCTGCAAATGGATCAAGCGCACTATTGCTACATTTAACGGGTTATATAGCTTCGACGCTAGCCCTCTTTACCGCCTTAACCGTATGGGTAAATCGTACGGGAGACGACTCTATCCGAGGTATGCGTGGGATGGCAAAAGCTCAGCCATTCTTGGCACTGATAATAGCCGCATCTCTTTTCTCATTTGCTGGATTACCATTTTTTGCTGGATTTTCAACTAAACTATTAATGTTCCAAGCCAGTATGAGAGATGGCTTAATTTGGCTTATAGGCCTTGCTGTTTTAAATAGCTTTATAAGCCTCTATTACTATTTAAGAGTAATGCGTGAGATGTACCTCTTTGATCCACCTACGGACATTAAACGTTTTAACCCAACACCTATCCTTGCAATTACCGCAGGACTTTTACTGCTAGCTATGCTTTTTATCGGTATTTTCCCCGGCCCTACATTTGAAGCCGCAACTAACGCGATCGCTTCTTTATATTAAGCTCTAGTAGAACATATGATCCTGATAATGTTGGGGGCAAATACCCCGCAAATAAGGAAACTGAATTAAAAAGGAAAATAAGCTTTACTACTCAACATCCTCTAAAGCTATGGTTTCTGCCTCACCTTCGGGATCACTATAAACCCCACCTGGAACGCCTTTCCAAACAGTGACAACAAAATCTTCCCGAAATGGTGAAGCATTCATAATTAACTGCTCATCAGCAGCATCAATAAGCTCGCGTATTTGCTCATCATTCGCATTTTCAGTTGTACACAAAGTTGCGTGCACATCTTCATCGCGATAATGAATATCAATCCTGCCAACCAAATCATCATCCTCAAAAATCGTAAACACCTCAGAAAAGGCTGATCTTAACTCTCTCTCAAAACGAATCATATTGGTCGCACCTGGCCATCACCATACACAACCCACTTGTAAGAAGTAAGTTCACGCAATCCTACTGGACCACGTGCGTGTATTTTTTGTGTTGATATTCCAAGTTCTGCCCCAAGACCAAATTGCCCGCCATCTGTAAATTGAGTACTGGCATTTACATAAACTGCAGCCGCATCTACTTCATTTAAAAAGCGTTCTGCGGAAGAATTGCTCGTTGTAAGAATTGACTCACTATGTCCACTACCGTGCTTAGCAATATGTTCTATCGCAGCATCCAAATCTGTAACAATGCGCACACCAGCACACATTGCCAAATGTTCAGTATCCCAATCTTCAGCAACAGCCTTCTCAATACTAAGTCCAGGAAACTCGTTAATACTCTGAAAAAGTTCGTAGGCATCTTCAGAAGCTAAAACAGTCACTCTGTCTTTCCAACGATCGGCTAGACGTTGACAAAAATCAGTCGCAACTGATTGGTGCACAAGCAATGTATCGAGGGCATTACAAATGCTATAGCGGCGTGTTTTGGAATTATCGACAACTTCTAATGCCACTTCAAGATCAGCAGTTGCATCTACATAAACGTGGACAACACCAATCCCTCCTGCAACAACAGCCATCGTTGCAGTATCTGTAACATGAGCAATCAGATCAGCACCTCCACGTGGAACAACCAAATCGATCAAATCGTGCATTTTTAAGATTTGATCAACATGCGCTCGATCAGGTTCGGTAATAAGTTGAACTACTTCGGGTGAAATAGAAGTCTCTGCACTAGCAATACCCGCGTGTATTGCGTTTCCAAATGCACGATTTGATCGAATAGCTTCTTTACCACCCCTTAAAAAAGATGCATTACCACTCTTCAAGCATAAAGTAGCAACATCTACAGTTACGTTAGGACGAGATTCATAGATACATGCAATTAATCCAAGCGGTACACGACGACGGGAAATTTGAAGGCCATTTTGTAAAGTTCTTTCATCAAAAACCTCACCAACTGGATCGGGAAGGGCGATAATATTACGCGTATCCTGCACAATCGAATCGATTCTGGCAGTAGTTAAACTTAAACGCTCAATGAAGAATGACTCTAGTCCAGCTTTTTTAGCTTCCGTGACATCTTGAGCATTTGCATGCAAGATCTCATCATGATGTTCTCCCAATGCATTCGCAATACTGTCCAAAACAGTATTTTTCTCTGCACTTGTAGCTTGAGCAAGAGCTGTCGAAGCTTCTTTAGCTCGCTTGGCCTGCTCACGAATATCAATCTTTCCTGTCATAGCCATACTTCCTACCCCATAAATCAAAGATTAAAATTCTTTAAAGAGGAAATCTATGCCTGAAAACGATTCTAACCGAAACATGCTACTTGCTCTTGATATCGGCAATACATCCATACACACTGGATTGTTTATCGACGACCACCTCACGGCAACTTGGCGGGTTGGAGTTGAAGCAGAACGAACCGCAGATGAATACGGGGTTTCCCTTTTAAATTTGTTACGAACACATAATCTATCACCTAATGACGTAAGTGCATGCATTATCGGTTGTGATGTACCACCACTTCTGCCTACTTTTCAAGAAGTTGCGCTGAACTACTTTGGGATTGAACCACTAGTGGTCGGCCATGGAATACGGACTGGTGTCCGCATTCTTTATGAAAACCCAAAACAGCTAGGTGCAGATCGAATAATCGATGCTGTAGCAGCAATACACCTATACGGTCCACCTGCGATAATCGTAGATTTTGGAACAGCAACCGTCTTTGATGCAGTTGATAACAATGGTGACTATTTAGGTGGCGCAATTGCGCCTGGTATTGGCATTGCGAGTGAAGCTCTTTTTAGCAGAGCAGCCATGCTTCACCGAGCGCAGTTAGAACGTCCTCCAAATGCTATCGGACGCAATACAACTCACGCGCTACAGTCTGGCATCCTCCTAGGTTATGTTGGACTCGTAGAAGGTATGGTCGAACGCTTCCAAAAAGAGATTGGTCCTGGAGCAAAAGTAATTGCAACTGGAGGGTGGGCTGAACAAATTGCGAATGAAACAACAGTCATAGATATCGTTAATACAGAACTCACATTAACAGGGCTCTATATCCTTTATGGGCTTAATAGCGGATCCTAATGAAGAGGAATTCTTAAAAACTCTATGGAAATTTCGAAAACTAGTGATAACGAAGAACAACTTGTTCTAAAAGGTCGTCGAATTGCCCTTGGTATCACAGGAAGCATAGCCTCGTATAAGGCTGCCGACATCGCGAGTCAACTACGGGCTCTAGGTGCAATTGTAGAAGTTCTTTTCACTAAGGAAGCTACGCGTTTTATAACTCCGTTGACACTCCATGCACTAACTGGAATCGAGCCAATCGTTGAAATGGCAGATGCCCCAGAGGCAGAGGCACATGTCGAGGTCGCACGAAGAATCGATGCACTGATAATCGCGCCAGCTACGGCAAATTGCATAGCTAGTCTTGCACATGGCCAAACCAATGATGCTGTCACCCTAACTGCCCTTGCTACCACAGCACCAGTTTTAATTGCTCCTGCAATGGATAATCAAATGTGGTTGCACTCAGCGACACAAACAAATATCCAAACTTTAACCGCGCGAGAAATTAACTTTATAGGTCCGGAAGAAGGTCGCCTAGCTAGTGGTCGTGTAGGGCTTGGGCGATTATCTGCTACAGAATCTATAATCGGTAAATTAAGAGAAATACTAGGGACATTAGATGGGGATCTAAGAGGAAAAAACCTTGTTGTGACAGCAGGTGGAACAGAAGAAGCACTTGATCCTGTTCGATATATTGGCAATCGTTCTAGCGGGAAAATGGGCTTTGCACTTGCTCAAGCAGCGATAGATAGAGGTGCGAAAGTTACACTTGTAAGCGCCCCTTCCAATTTACAAACACCAATTGGAGTAAACCGGATAAATGTCACTACAGTAACTGAAATGTTTGCTGAGCTACAAAAAATTAATTCGACCGCAGATGCTCTAATTATGGCAGCTGCACCAGCTGATTTTTCCCCAGCTAAATCTGCTAAACAAAAACTTAAAAAAACAGACTTTAATGAAAAAGAATTCAGTCTAACATTAGAACCAACAACCGATATCCTTAGTAATTTAAATGGGCCAGGTGTCAGNGTTGGTTTTGCTGCTGAAACTGAAAACATCGAGAAATATGCAAAAGAAAAACTGCAAGCAAAAAAATTGCATTTTATAGTCGCAAATGATGTTTCAGCAGATGGAAGCGGTTTCAATACAGAAACAAATGAGGTTACAATTTTCAGTAAAAATGGGGATACAGANAAAATTCCACTACTAAGCAAATATACTGTTGCACACAANATCCTCGATCGTGTTGCGCGNTTAATAGATTCGGAANNCTAAGTGTCNCTTTTCCAAGACATCCTNGGCGATATTAATGCAACTATGGATCGAGATCCTGCAGCAACTAGAAAGCTAGAAGTACTGCTATTTTACCCAGGGTTTCATGCACGCCTAGTACATAGATTTGCTCATTTAATCTATAAAAAACGACTCTTGCTCATAGCTAAGGGGTTAATGTACGTAGTCCGGTTAACCACACATATTGAAATCCATCCAGGAGCTAAAATTGGCCCTCGATTTGTAATCGATCATGGTGCAGGAGTAGTAATTGGCGAAACAACTGAAATTGGTCCTGATGTTACCCTCTATCAAGGTGTAACTTTAGGCGGAACCAGCACGAAAAGAATTAAAAGGCACCCAACACTTGTCGGAGATAATGTTGTAGGTGCCGGAGCAAAAATTATAGGAGCTGTCGAAATCGGTCAGGGAGCACGTATAGGAGCAGGATCAGTAGTACTCACAAATGTTCCGGAAAACGCAACTGTCATCGGTGTCCCCGGACATATCACACACGTGAAAGATGATTCCAATGGTGTTATTCAACGAATGCCTGATCCTGAATGGGAAAGATTAAATTTGTTAGATAGCAAAATGGACGAACTGAACGAATCTATAGCGCATCTGCAAAAACACATCGAAGAACTCCATAGAGAACAACATGAGTCTGATAAGAGCATCCAATGATCAAGCTTTATGACACCCTACGGAGGAAAAAAGAGCCTCTAGAACCCCTTATGGGAGAAGAAGTTAGCCTCTATGTCTGTGGCATTACGCCATATAGCAAGGCACATCTTGGGCATGCGTTACATGCGTTGATTTTCGATATGTTGAGGAGACATTTGGAATGGTCGGGGTTAAAAGTTCGGCATATCCAAAATTTTACCGACATTGATGACAAAATTATCGATCGTGCAAACGAACTCAACATCCCAGCTAGTGAACTAGCAACTACTAATACAACAGATTATCTACAATCGCTAAGACTATTAAATATTTTGCCCGCAACGGAATATCCACGTGCAACATCTGAAATGCCCAATATTATCCAAGTTATTGAAGGACTAATAGAAAAAAACTACGCCTACCCTTCTAATGGAGATGTTTACTACCATGTTCGGAACAAACAAGACTATGGAAAACTTTCAGGCCACGATATCAATGATTTAAGGAGTGGGGCCCGAATACCTCAGGGAGAAACAAAAAAAGATCCCCTTGATTTTGCCCTCTGGAAAAAAGCCAAGCCAGGAGAACCGTATTGGGAAAGTCCTTGGGGAGAAGGTAGGCCAGGTTGGCATATTGAGTGTTCAGCAATGGCTATAGGTGCACTAGGCAACCGTATTGATATCCATGGTGGTGGAGCCGACTTAATCTTTCCTCACCATGAAAATGAAATCGCGCAGAGTGAAGGCTTTACTGGGGAATCACCTTTTTCCCGGTTTTGGATACACAACGCTTTACTACAACTAGGCAACGATAAGATGTCAAAATCCTCTGGAAATCTTATTTCAATTGATGAGGTACTACAGAACACCACAGCTGATGGTTTACGACTTTTTGTAGCAAGTAGTCACTACCGCAGCCCGTTAAACTACACACCTGAAGCCCTTGAAGCTGCTTCTACGGGTGCCGAACGACTACGTGCAGCCGCAATATTACAAGAGGTATCTCCATCAGGAGAACCTCTTTCTGTAAATGATGAACGTATGAAATTTCGTACTGCACTCAATGATGATTTAAACACTCCGAGAGCAATCGCTGTTTTATTTGATTTGGCACGTTCAATAAACAGGGCACATGACAATAAAAAACCTTTTAAGGAAGCTCAAAACCTTCTCTGCGAACTTGCCAATGTTCTAGGGTTTACCTTGGCTGATCCAAAAACAATAAAACAGGAACTGGGACCCTTCCAAGTATTACTTAAAGAATATGATGAAAACAAAGGGCGAAAGGAGAATCTGGAGGACATTCTTTGGGCATTACTCGAAATAAGAAAAGATTTAAGACAAGAAAAAAAATGGGCAGCTGCCGATCGTATTAGAGATCGATTAAGTGATCTCGGTATTGAGCTCCAAGATAGCTCAAGTGGAACAACATGGAAGATTCAATAAAGCCTTAACCAACTCAGAAATCTATGTTTGCTTATAATCCACTATACTTCGGAGTCACAGAGGAATATCTATGCGCTTTAACCACGATGTCGATGTTGAAAGTTTTCGTCAAGAAGTTCGTCAATTTATAAATAAAGAACTTGCACCTGAAAAAGAACGCCTTAAGTCTGCTTCACAAGAAGAACGCACAAATGAGGAAGAATACGACTATGTAATGGGCTTTCAGCAAAAACTGGCAAAGAAGGGGTGGTTGGCAATGGCTTGGCCCGAGGAGTATGGCGGCGGCGGTGCCTCACATATGCAACAGTTAGTGTATAACGAGGAAATGTCCTACGCAGGTGCGCCTCATACATCAATGGGAATTTGGTGGGTGGGTCCATCACTAATGCTCTATGGAAGTGATGAGCAAAAAAACCATTACATTCCAAAGATAGCCAATGCGGATGACTGGTGGTGCACGCTCTATAGCGAGCCGGGAGCAGGAAGTGATCTGGCGGCAATGCAAACAAGGGCAACTCGTGACGGCGATGACTACGTAATAAATGGACAAAAAATATGGACTTCTGGGGGACACTTAGCTGACTGGGGCTGGCTCGCCGCAAGAACAGATCCAGACGCACCAAAACATAAGGGAATTTCAATGTTTATGTTAGACATGAAATCACCCGGAATCACTGTAAGGCCACTGATAAACATGGGGGAAAAGCATAGTTTTAATGAAGTATTCTTTGAAAATGTGCGGGTACCAGCATCACAGTTAGTCGGCGAGGAGAATCGTGGCTGGTATCACCTAGCCGTCGCACTCGACTTTGAACGCAGTGGCGTAGGTGCTTATGCAAATGGCCGTCGTGCTGTTGAGCGCCTAATCGAATTAGCAAAAGAAAATTACTCACTAGTTGAGCAACGTCCGTCCGTGAGACAACAACTTGCTGAACGTACAATAGAAGTAAATACAGGTACATTCTTAGCATATCGAGTTGCATCTATGCAGGCTCAAGGAATGGTACCGAACCACGAAGCAAGTGCAAGTAAGCTATTCGGAAGTGAACTCAGCCAAAGAATTGCGTCGACCGGCATGCACCTTCTTGGTCAGTTTGGACTATTGCGAGGAACATCTCCACGAGTCATCACAGATCAAGGGCAATCTTATCTACAAGCTGCATCATCAACAATAGCTGCAGGTACAAGCGAAATCCAACGCAATATAATTGCTACACGTGGATTAGGATTACCTAGATAGTAAGGGTTAATTCCAATCATCTCGATCGGCTATACGAGTTTTAGGACGTACTATTCCTTTCTCACGTAATTGCTCAATTGTTACAACTTCGCCGGTATAGCTCAGGGGCTGTTTTGCCATCCACAACACCGCATCTGAAAGAATAATAGGATCTTCAAAATCTGAAAAATCCTGATCACCTAATGTATGAGCATAGCCCTCACTCCACACACTTAACTCCAAACGGATACAGTTGTGAGAAACTCTCCCATCTTGCTCATATGCAAAACCTTCTGTCATCGCCTCCAGAGCGCGCTTTGTCACTGTGTAAGAAATTCTGCCAAATTGCGGATGCACAGAAGCACTAGATGAAATATTTACCACGCGTCCTTCACCCTTTTCAGCCATACGAGTACATAAATGCCAAATCAAATAAAGCGGACCATTAATATTTATATCGACTGCAAGACGCCAACGTTTAGTAGAATTTTCAAGAGTAGGACCAGGTACTGCAATAGCAGCATTATTTACAAGAAGATCGCATCGTCCAAATTCGGAATAGACTTTCGCAGCGAGGTCAGCTACAGCATCTTCGTCACGTACATCCAAAGCTACTGCAAGTGCACGTGCACCTTCACGACGAGCAGCATCTGCGGTTTCATCTACTGTCCCTGGTAACTTTGTTGGGGATTCAGAAGAGGAACGAGCACACGCAACAATATCATAACCAGCAATCGCTAAATCCACTGCTAGTTGCTTTCCTATTCCCCTACTAGCTCCCGTAATTACTGCAACAGGACGATCCTTAACCATGATTTATACCCCTCTATCCCATGCTATCTCAGAGCACGACCACCATCCACAGTTATCACGGCTCCAGTAACATAAGCACTAGATTCTGAGGCAAGATAAAGTACAGCGCCAACCACATCGTCCACAGAACCATAACGACCCATCGGAATATTACTTAACAACCTTTCACCATGACGACTTTCCAAAAGACTGTCTGTCATATCACTTGTTATCCAACCTGGCGCTAAGCAATTGACACGAACATTTCGATCAGCCCACTCCAAAGCTAATGCTTTGGTAATTTGAATAAGTCCTGCTTTGGACACCGCATAAACCGATTGCCTTAAGTCAGGTTGTAGACCTAGCACCGAAGCAACATTGATGATGCTCGCTGGCCGATTAGAATCAAACAGGTAACGGGCAAGTTCAACCGAACAAAAATACGAACCGCGCAAATTAACATCCGTAACATTATTGAATTCTTCTACAGTGACATGCTCAGCACGTTTATAAAATGGGCTAATACCCGCGTTATTAACTAAAACGTCAACTGGACCAAGGCCCCATGCAGTTTCAATAAGGGTATTAATAGACTCAGGATCACCAACATCACAAGTAACAGCAAGTGCGTTTGGGCCAAGCTTTTTTGCTGCATCTTCCAAAACTTTGGAATTTCTGGCACTTATGATGACCCTACCGCCAGCATCAATAATCCCTTCAGCTATGGCATAACCAATACCCCGAGAACCACCGGTTATAAGTGCAGTCTTTCCTTCAAGTGAGAAGTTCTTATCTTCTTCAGTCATGGTAATAGTCTATCCGGTTATAAAGCCATGGTCTTATTAGGGGAATAGTTCAGAAAAACACACAACACGCTATGATCGTATCGTGATAAATCAAACCGATTTGAAATCAGCTGTTGCGCACCTGAGATCGGTGGATCCTTTGCTCAGTTCAATAATTTCCAAAATAGGGAGGATTACTTTCGCAAAAACAGCCTCAACACCGTATGAAGCAATAGGACGTTCAATCATTGGACAACAATTGAGCACTAAAGCAGCTAGTGCGATACACAGACGAGTCGCCTCAAATTTTGGTAACTATGATGACTTTACGAAAACCGGAATGTTACCTAGCCCAGAAGTACTACTCACTCTCTCTCAGGAACAATTACGTTCTGCAGGGTTATCACGTCAGAAAATTATTACTTTAAAAGAGCTGGCAGATTACAGTATGAACCGGGAACTCAAAAATAAAATTTTAGAAAATGTCAGCGATGAAACGATTATTGCAGAACTAACAAAAATCACTGGCATTGGAAAATGGACAGCACAAATGTTTTTGATGAATTACCTACAGCGTCCAGACATACTCCCCACAAGTGATCTAGGTATTCGGAAAGCGATACAAAAAAACTATCATCTAACATCACTACCAACGGAAGAAAAGGTCACGCTAATCGGTGAATGCTGGCGCCCCTGGTCAACAGTTGCAAGCCGATATCTCTGGTTAAGTCTTGAAGAAAACCTAGCAAAAAAAACATCCAAATGAGTATTTTGATTGACGAAACAACAAAAATCTTAATTCTCGGAATTACAGGCCGAGAAGCGGTCTCAATTACTCGTGACACACTAGATTACGGCGGAAATATTGTTGCTGGTGTTACTCCCGGAAAGGGAGGGCGCTTTGTACATGGAGTTCCTGTTTACAACTCTGTCAGCGATGCACAAAAACAACATCCGATAAATGCAGCAATTATCTGTGTACCAGTCAGTGCTGCAAAAACAGCAACTTTTGAATGCATCAATGCGGGTATTCCATTGATCCTCATAGTAACTGAACGTATTCCCCAATTGATAACCGCACAAATTGTTGAATATGGGAAATTAAAAGGCTCCACAATTATTGGGCCAAATAGTATGGGACTTATTTCACCAGAAAAGGGAAAACTTGGAGGGATAGGCGGACCTGCAAAAGATACAAAACGGACATTTCAACCCGGAGATATTGGCATCATGTCACGTTCGGGGGGGATGACAACAGAAATTGCAAATCTTCTACGACTTAATGGAAAAGGTGTTTCAACAGCTATCTCTATTGGTGGTGACCCGATAATAGGTTCAACTTTTGCAGACCTACTACCGGCCTTTGAAAAGGATCCGGAGACAAAGGCAATTGTCACATTTAGCGAACCGGGCGGAGGGATTGAGGAAGAATTAGCAGAAATTGTTCAAAAAACTCAAAGCAGAATTAAAATTGTCAGTTTTATAGCTGGAAATTTTATGTCAGAAATGCCTGGGATTCGATTCGGACATGCCGGCAGTTTAATTCGGACCCATTCTGATAGTGTGGAAGCAAAAACAGCTGTCCTACAAAAAGCAGGTATTCAAGTGGCAAAACAACTTTCAGACATTCCCAAACACTTAAAAAGCAACTGAAGACCCAACCCTTTCTAAACTACCCAAATATTAAAAATATTGACCTGCTATATCTAAGGTAAGATTAATTTATCTTGGAGAATACAGATGAGTACCTCAACTGACTTAGATTCAACAATTGTCGAACCAGGAGAGTTCCTTAGCGAAGAATTCCGCCTTGATCCTTTTCCTGTTTATAAAAGACTGCGTGAGAACACTCCAGTCTATCAGGACAAATTTCAAAATCGCTGGATCATCTCTTGTTATGAAGACATATGGAATATATATAAAAACAATGAAGAATTTACACGTGCAGTTTACGACCCAAAAGGGAAATTTAAATTCGGATCTGACACCGCACTAGGGGCAACATTAAACGAGCTTGGGGAAGGTGCAGATTATATTTGGCTACGTGGAATAGTTGCCGGAGAATTTGTTGGAGAACGACTCATTGCAAGAATTCCCTTAATTGAACGAATTGCTTCGCAAATCATTGAGGACTTTGTGAAAAAAGCCAAATCTGACCATTCCACAGGAATCACAAAAAAACTAACTGTAAATTTAGTCCAACAATTTAGTGCTCGATTCCCAATTCGTGTGATTGCAGGGATGCTAGGTTTGCCAGAAAAAGATAACGACTATTTCGAAAAACTTTATGATGAACTTTTTGCAGGAGGGGGATATAGTCATGCTTTACAACAAAAAGGGATCCAAGCTAGGGACAACCTTTTCTCCTATTTAGACCCACTTATAGAAGAAAGAATGCAACACCCGAAAGAAGATCTTCTTTCCGTCTTCTGTCACGCCACAAAAGCTGGTGAACGTATGAGCGTTTGGCAAATTAAAGGATACGTTGCACTNTTACTAGTNGGGGGAGGCGATACAACACACAAAGCAATAGATGCAATGTGGTGGAACCTACTTAATAATCTAGATCAATATGCTGCGGTAAAAGATAATCCAGAACTCTTGGATCGTGTTTTCACTGAAATGCTTAGATTTGATGGTTCGAATCATTGGCAACGACGGCGTACGAAAGTAGAAGTTGAAATACGTGATCGCGTGATTCCTGTAGGGGCAAGTGTGTGGTTGGGTTTAGGTTCAGGAAACAGAGATGAGCATATTTTTAAGGATCCAGAAAAATTTAATATTTTTCGAGAAGATCTTTATTTTGGGAAAGAATTGAGGGTTGGCTATCGGAAAAATGGAGTTTCAAGCCACCTCGGTTTTGGACAAGAAACTCATTTTTGTATGGGCTATGCATTAGCACGCCAAGAGTCAGTAATTGCCTCAAAAATCTTATTACAAGCACTTCAAAATCCAAGGCTTAAAAAGGTTCCAAATGAAGGAATAGCTTTCCCTCCACCTGGTCGAGGCGGGGTTCGTGGGCTACAAGACCTTGAAATTGAATTTGATGCCTAACACCTTAAGTCGAACTCGCGCATAATCACATCATGGCAAATGAAACAGCTTTGGATGCACTACCTATTCGTCATGTCCTGCCAAAAACAACAGGACTTTCACTAGAAGGACATTTGAGCATCGGCGGTTGCAATATTCGTGATTTGGCTAATCAATATGGCACTCCATTATATATTTTTGACGAAATAGACTTCAGGGAAACTGCTCAAGAATTTAGAAATGAATTTGGAAAACGTTGGGAAAATATCACCATTCTATATGCGGCGAAAGCATACCTTTCAAGCCCCATCACAAAAATAGTTAACCAAGAAAATCTAGGCATGGATGTCGTAAGTGGAACGGAGTTAGCTATCGCCCTTAAGGCAGGTATGGCTCCAAAAAACCTCTACTTCCATGGAAATAATAAGAGTACTGATGAACTAAAAGATGCAATCCAGACTAACGGATCCGGGCGTATAATAGTGGACAACTTCCATGAACTAGATCTGTTGGAAAAACTCTGTAAAGAAGCCAACTTAAACCAATCAATCTTGTTACGTATCTCACCCAATGTAGATCCACATACACATTCCAAAACAACAACTGGGATTTTGGATAGCAAATTTGGATTCCCTCTAGCAACTGGTGCCGCAGAGGAAGCAATACGGCAAGCAAGCGCATCTGAGCATCTCGATGTATGTGGTCTACACATACATCTCGGATCTCCTATTTTTGAATTAGAACCTTATCAGCAAGGAATTGAAATCATCTGCGAATTCGCATCAGAGATGCTATCGAAACATCAATTTTCTATGAGGGAATTTAGCCCTGGNGGNGGATTCGCACTTGCNTANACTAGAGACCAACATCCNCCTACGATCGCAGAATATGCTGAACTCATAACTAACACTCTTAGAAACGAACTAGAGACTAGGAATTTGCCAAATCCGTTACTTCATATCGAACCTGGACGCTCCCTAATTGGACGGTCTATGGTAGCCGTCTACACAGTAGGTGCTCGCAAAGAAATACCAGATGTCCGAACTTATGTATCACTTGACGGAGGTATGGCTGACAATATTCGACCAGCTATGTACGGATCTAAATATGAAGCGATTAGCGTGGATCGACCTTTAGCAGATACTGAAGAACTGGTAACACTAGCAGGAAAATACTGTGAAAGTGGTGATATTCTTGTGGAAAACGCTTCCTTACCAAAATTGGAACCACAAGAACTCATCGCTATCCCCGCAAGTGGCGGCTACAATTTAGCAATGAGCAGCAATTACAATATGGCACTCCGGCCTCCCGTAATTGGAGTTAAGAATGGCGACAGTTACCTTTTGCAAAGACGTGAAACTTTAGAAGATTTAACTGCACGTGACATTAACCTCTAAACCCAAAGGTTAGCTGCCTTGCGCGCTACCGAATAAACGTTCTGTAACCTGCTTTCGGAAAGTAAAAATTTCCTCAAGTCGACTCCGTACAGTTAACTTATTTACCACATCGCCAAGTAGACCAAGAGGAACAGAGTAAGTCACTATATCCCTCATCTCCACTCCTCCATCAACCTCACGAAAAAAATGTTGATGATGCCAAAATGCATACGGTCCAACTTTTTGTTCATCAACAAACATCTCCAATTCTTTTACATGAGTAATCTCTGTTACCCATTGAATTGGGATACCTAACAAAGGCTTAACTTTATAAGAAATAGTTAAACCTGGATACATACGCTCCGGCACTTCGTTAGTAAGCTTCAAAGAAAGCCACTGCGGTGTGATAAGGGGAAGATTGGCTGGCTGGGAAAAAAAATCCCATGCTTCTTCTAGAGAAATTGGCAAAAAACTTTCTCTCTGAACAAGATGTGCACTCATTTTTGGCGACCCAA
>JAKUNN010000015.1 GCA_022451885.1 Dehalococcoidia bacterium
TTGGAAGGCTTCATAGACTTCAGGCCGTAGCACATCGGCTAAAACGATTAATGCGAGAGGTGTAACTTCTGGAAGTTTGCTGTCATCTAACGGAGTTTTTTTAGTTTCTGCAAAAACTACGGCGCGCAGTCCTGCCTCTGAACTATTTTTGTAGAGTTTCTCGAATTTTTTAGTACTACCTTGACTTGTTTCAAAAATGGTTTCTGGCGCTCCCAGTACAAATTTACGTTCCACTCCATTCTTTTCTAAAGTCATTGAGCTCCAGCGACGAGCAGAGCTGAATGGGATACCTTCTAGTTTGACCGCACCATTTGTTCTCTGCGCCAGCGTTGCGGCAAGGGCTTTTGAAGTATTGCTTTCTAGTTCTGCTTCTATTGAAAATGCACCAAGCCAGCTTGAATCTCCGTCTGGCTCCTCAGATTCCGGTTTGGCCCAGTGAATTTCCCTGACCATAAGATCATTAGCTGTGATTGTGCCAGTTTTGTCTAGGCAGATAACGTCAACATAATTCAGTGCTTCTACTGCGCTGATATCTTGTACTAGGGAACCAAAGCGTGAGACGCGAACTGCTCCCACTGCAAAAGCAACAGTTATACCTAGTAGAAGCCCTGCAGGTACGACTGTTGTAAGTGTTGACGTTGTAGCTTGCAGGGCTTCAGTAAATCCTCGATTTTCGACGTTGAATGAAATCATTAACGCAACTGCTAGGACAATTGTTAATACACCTAATATCCAAAGTAGTCGTCGTAACTGTAGTTGCAATGGAGATAAACGTCTGACTAATGTTCTGACATTTTTTGTGAGATTAAGAGCGTAGGATTCTATACCTACTTTTTCAGTTACATAGAAGCAACTTCCTGCGATACAAAAACTGCCGGAGAGCAGAGGGTCACCTTTTTCTTTGTGTATAGCTTCTGCCTCTCCAGTTAACAGCGATTCATCTACCTCTATCGCCTCAGATGTGATCCTCCCATCTGCAACGATTTGGTCACCTGGTAGTAAATGGATAAGATCACCTTGTACAACTTCAGAAGACGGAATTTCTTTCTCAAAATTATTTCGTATAACGCGTGCATGCGGAGTACTGAGAGCCGTTAGGGCACGCAGTTGTCGGGTAGCACGTAATTCTTGATATGTGCCTACTAGTACGTTTGCAAGTACTACTAAACCAACGAAAATTCCGTCTTGGAAAGCACCAACTGCAAATAATGCAGCAATAAGGATCGTTAGGGTAATGTTAAAAAAAGTGAGTAAGTTATTTCGAACAACATCTAAATCTGAACGTTGCTTAGTACGGTCTTTATTCGTGAGGCCTGCGCTGGTGAGTCGTGCGACCTCTTGCTCTGATAGTCCTCTAAAAAGTTCTGCTTGTTCTGGTGGTGTTGTCATTATTCAAACAAACACCTTTTTGCATAATTGTCTAGACTCTGAATCCGACTAGGGTTAAGCCTATTAGAAGCCCTATGAATACTAAGCAAGTTGCTGTTAGGTACCCGATTGTTTTCCACATCACAGTTAGTGTAGCTCTGCTTCTTCCTCACCGCTACCTAGGTTCTCGCCAGGCATTCCAGTTAAAAGGTGTAACCCCCTCATCTGTCAGTTGCCAAATTGTGGCTTTAATCTCGCCATGTTCAATATCGATGAATCCTATCGTTCCCAATTGCGTATCTAAATTGCGTGGATATGTTGGTGATCCGGGGTTTATACAGAGAATGCCTCCAACAGAATCTATCCGTTCTACATGAGAGTCACCATATACAACAACATCAAAATTCTTATGTCCAAAAGTTCTTTCCAATGTGTTCGCTACGGTAAGGTGGGGTGGGATTTCTGGAATATATAATTCGTGTAATAAGCCAAATGAGAAGCCTTCAAACTTAAGGTCCCAGGATTCTTTCAGGCTTGGATGATCAGGTTGTACAGGTCTCCCTCCTGAGCCGTCCTCGCCGTTACCACGTGCGGCCCATGTAGGGGCAATAGCAGTGAACGTGTCTAAAAGTGCGACATCATGAATATCCCCACCGTGCAAGATCGCATCGACTCCTTCAAAGGCTGCATAAACTTGAGGCCAAAGTTCTGCACGTGCTTCGGGTATATGGGTGTCTGATATAAGTCCAATTCGCATTAAATTATTCGGTGCATTTTATTTGAGTTCTCAGCAATTAGAGGATTTGCCCCTGCTCATCCTCTAATCCCATTAGTGCTGCAATTTCCCCTTGGTGGCTACTAATGTGAAAGGTACCCAATGAAGCATAATGAGACAAAAGAGGCCTGTTTCCTAATGGTCCGAAATCCATTATTTGTTCCATTACTTCTTCTGGCGCACTTGTGACGTAGTTTCGATATTCCTCGCGGACAGCTTCAGCATATTCACGCCAAGCTTCTCTGTTGAATTCGAAATCCAACGCCCATTGACGATCAAGTAATGGGGCTTCAGCTGGCAGAGGTGTTCCTGTTTTTGCTTCCCAACCACCACGTTCGAATAGAGGCTCTAATCCTCTCATTTGACCAAGGAGTAACACGTCTTCGGTAAAAATTGCATGAGCATAAGTCGCTCCGATTGGATTAGTTAATGAGTTATCAAGATGTTTTTGGAAGAGTTCAGGAGAACACCTATCCATGGAACCCTCAAGTTGTTCATGTGCTATGTCATGTTGGATTATTATCAGTTCACGAGCTTCCATAATATTTCCTTTTCTCTGGCGCAATGATACACATCCATAGATATTTTGGGAGGTACTAAGATTAACTTATTTGACTATCACTGATATGTTTTGAGGTCCGTGAATTCCGCGGACGATTTTCTTTTCGATGTCTGCAGTTCGACTTGCTCCTGTCATAATTAGTGCATTCCCATTTGCTCTAATGAGGTTTTCTGCGTCAGAAGGAAACTCAACGATGGTTTCTTTGTCTAGCATAATTGTTACGTCTGATGCCTCCATCAGTTTCTTTAAAAACGGATCTTTTTCGACGAAAACCACACTGCCTGTCGCTGCTATTGCTCCCGTAGCTTTTAAAACTAAACATTTTTCTAAGTGAGTGGTTGCTTCATTTTCAATTTTAAAACCTACTTCGGTTGCCTGTACACGAAACTGTTCTAGGAGTGAACTTGGTTGGTTAGATGTTTGCTTCTTGCTTGGTATGGATTCTTTTTCAAAAAGAGGGATTAGCATTTCTGCGTCACGTGAGCGTTTTGTTCTAGGCATTCGCCTTGGATCAAGTGGTGTTTGTTTACGTAGATTTTTAAAGAGGCGTAATATTTTTTTGGTTAGCCAAGCAAAACCTTGGCTTAAACGAGGTTTTGAAAAGATGAAACTCCAGGATAGCCATACTATCTTTTCTGTTAGTTTCTTGCCTGCTTGTTTGGCTGCTGAATCAGCACGTAAATTGAGTAACATGTCATGCAGGGGTATGCCGACAGGGCAGACTTCACTGCATCGTCCGCATAGGCTTGACGCATCAGGCAGATCTGAAAAACTTTCTGGCCATAGTAGTGGTGAAAGAACAGCGCCTATCGGTCCCATGTATGGTGAACCATATGACAATCCGTTTGCCGCAGTGTATACAGGGCAGGCATTCATACACGCTCCGCATCTTATACATAAAAGAATTTCTCTATAGCGGTCGTCTTTTAATATGTCTGTTCTGCCAGCATCGACAAAGACTAAATGCCTTTCCTGATTTTTTGATGGGGTGTCTACGAAATGTGTGTATGCCGTTAGAGGTTGAGCTGTGGCGCTAGGAGCAAGAACCTGCGCTATATCCAGTGCAGCTTGCTCATTTTGTACAACTTTTTCAATACCAGTCACTGCGATGTGAATTGGAGGGTTAGATAACCCTAAAGCAACATTGCCTTCGTTTTCGACTATCATAATTCTTCCACTACTGGCTATGACTGCGTTTGCTCCCGTAATTCCGACATCAACGTTTTGAAAAAAATCCGAGACCGTGTTTCGTACAGCATGAGAAAGAGTTAAGGGTGAATTGTCAGGTACGTTCAGACCTGCCTGATTTAGTAAATTTTGTATGCGATGTCTATCCAAATGGATTGCAGGAGCAGTAACATGGCTAGGGCCTTGACCTTCGATATCTACTATGTATTCGCCAATATCCGTCTCAAAGACTTCCTTGTTCTGTTTACGAAGATAATTTGTTAATCCGATCTCTTCAGCAACCATTGATTTTGATTTGGCTATTCGTTGCCTTTGACCAATAATCTCTGAAATTAGTGCACATGCTTCTTCTGAAGATGTTGTGCGATGGTACGTTATCTCATTTTTTTTGCAGCTTTCTCTAAGTTGTGAATGTAGCTCTTCAAGATGATTGAGTGTGTATTTCCTTGCTTCTTGAGCACGTAATTTTGCATTAGCAGGTCTTTCGGCAAGCATTAAACGTGAATCACGAACCACATTGCGTACTATCGGTTTTAGTGTTGCGGCTGGTTTTGATTGATGACCTATTTTCAGTTTTGCGCGTGTTCGAAAGTTACTCATTTAGTGCCCGATCTAATAGCTCTGCGATTGTCCAAGTTTCCAGTTTACGACCATCCCCTTCTGCTGTGGCTTGCAAATGTGTTAAGCAGGAAAGATCTTCAGAAACCAGTATTTGTGCTCCAGTCTCCGTAATTTCCCCTAATTTTGTGCGGGCTATCTCCACTGAGACCTCTGGTTGCTTTACTGTGAAAGCACCACCGAAACCGCAGCACTCCTCTTCATGTGGTAGTCGTCGAAGCTTTAGGCCGTTGATGTGTTCTAGGAGGTCTATCAGTTTGGATGTTATACCCAGTTCACGACGACCATGACAAGAATCGTGATATGCAATAGTCCCTGTTAGTTCGAAGTTCAGTTCTCTGAGTCTAGGATGCGAATGCACAAATTCGCCGAAGTCAAAAAAGGCCTTAGTTCTTTCCGTAATACTTAACCCACGTGGTCCAGCGAATATTTTTGGTATGCCTGTTCGGACCATACTTGTACAAGAACCTGAAGGTACTACGACAGTTTCATAGGGCCGCGTAACCCGAAGCATTTTGCGACTGACTGATTGAGCTTCTTTTCTATACCCGCTGTTATAGGCTGGCTGACCACAGCAATAGCCTTTAATTTCATCTACTGATTCGCCTAATGCTTCCAAGATACGACGTGAGCTAGATATATCTTCTGGTCGTAGGATTGCCATATAGCAAGGGACAAGTAATCCAATTCTGCTCATATACAAACGCTAGGTGGTGAGGCGTAAGGATGCAAGTTGTTCCCGTACTATATTCAAAATATACGTAAAAAAACTTGAATAACCGTCTCTGAAGGCAGACAATCGTGATGTCATGTGAAACGAGCGATCCGAAAAGGAGTTTATGATGGCTGAGATTAAAATAACCGTAGCTGATGATGGCCCTTACGTAATTGAAGGTGGCGTTAATGTTGTCGATCAAGATGGTGATAGCTATGAGGAGAGAGATGTAATTGCTTTGTGTAGGTGTGGACAGTCTGACTCAAAGCCTTTTTGTGATGGTTCTCATCGAACCGCTGAGTTTAGTAGTTCGCCACGGGCTAGCGAAAGTTAATTAGAGCGAAATTTTACTATGTTTGGACGTCCCATTCGCATTGGTTCAATTGCTGGGATAGGGATCTCTATACACCAGTCCTGGTTTTTAATTGTTGTGATTTTGACGGGCTTATTAGCGTTAAGCGTTTTTCCTGGTTATTACGACACTTGGACGGAATGGACCTGCTGGATAGTGAGTGCTGCAGCCTCAGTTCTATTATTTATTACTGTTCTTATACACGCCTTAGCTCATGCTTTGGTCGCGTTTCGTAATGGACTTGCTGTGCCGAATATTACGCTCATTGGGTTTGGAGGTATTTCACATTTATCAAAACCTCCTAGAACTGCAAGGGAAGAATTTGAAATTGCTGCTGCGGGTCCAGGTATCAGTTTGCTTTTGGGTGGATTGTTAGTACTTGGATGGTTCTTTTCTAGAGATGGAAATGAGCAAGTTACAGCAATTTTGGCGTATTTAGGTATAGCGAATTTATTACTTGCTATTTTTAATAGTCTTCCTGGATTTCCGCTTGCTGGGGGAAGACTATTACATTCGATTGCTTGGAAGATAACAAATTCTTTTAGACAAGCAACGCGTATTGCATCTCGTGTTGCGTTTGCTTTTTCTTGGGGTCTGATTATTGGCGGAGGGGTTGTAATTTTCCTTGGTTGGCTTGGGGCAGGTATTTGGGCAATTTTGGTAGGCTGGTTCCTTTTACGCTCTTCACGTCATGAACTCCGGACGTTGCAGATTGCAGGTATAAACGAGGTAGTAACGGCGCAGAATGTGATGGAAAAAGATTTTATTACTGTGACTCCAGGTACCCCACTTAGCCAAGTTGTTGAAACAATGACCGCAAATAATACGAGTGTCTTGGTTGTAGCTTTAGATGAACGAGTTTTGGGCTTAATTACAGAGCGCGAAGTCAGATTTCTCCCGTCTTCTGATCGTCAGCAAGCTTCCGCACAGAGTGTGATGAAATCACGTGATGCCGCGACTGTTGTTGATCTGAATACTTCGGCATTAGATGTGCTTAATATTTTTGAGAATAGTCGTGTATCTGAGCTCGTTGTATTAGATGAAGGACAATTGGTCGGGTTGATTGAAAAGCAATATTTTTTCCAACGGATCAAAAGTCTGGGTTCAAATGAAAATGGTACTAATTCTTTTAACAGGTTTATTTCTTGAGCACATAGGGACGTTTTGCCCATGTTGCCCAAGAGTGCCAAGCCTCCTTGGGCTCTCCGGTCTTTTTTTTCAATCCTACGTCGCGAAAAATTTTATTATCGTCGATATTAGCAATGAAAGGATCTAATGGAGCTAACCAAATGATTGTGCTAAAGCTGCCCATCTCCGCATCGTTTAGAAGTTTTTTGATAAATGTATCTTGGTCGCCTTCTGTACCTATTAAGGGATAGGTATCTACTGGTTTAGATGGGTATGCTGCTTCAAAAATCATAATTTCACCCGGGAAACGTTGCCGTAGGGAGAGGTAATAGTTAGTTTCTAGTGATTGAGTGCTATCAATATCGGTTAGGTATGGGAATGTTGAAATCGCAAGTACATCCATAATTCCGGAAAAGATCTCAACGGATTCCCATGACCTGTTGTTCTGTAAGTCAAGTAGCCCGTAAAGGTCTTCAAGCTGAAAAGTCGGAAAGATTTTTATTTCTGGTTTTATTTTTTTTATATCTCTATAAATTTTTTCATACAAATCAACAAAAGCAGCGAACTGCTGAGGAGATCTGATAGCGAGCATGTTGATTTCAACTCCGATAATCAGATAGTCCGGTTCGTAGTTAGTCGCTACATATATTGCGTAGTTAGATAACGCAGTTTGCAATCTTGTATCCAAAATACCTTTTCTTGGATCGTAATCTGTAGGAAGTTGATGTATTCGTGTGCGTTGTACTGCACTATCCCAAGGATCAATTGCAAAAACCAGAGTTAGGTTGTTTTGTTCTACCAGGTCTTTTTCCAGAATTGTCAGATCCTTTGTCTGTTCGGAAATTATTGCGTTCGTCATGAACTCTTCCCAAGGTGGTGTCCGTTTTATTGCTATAACTTCACCATATTTAGAAGTTTCCTTAAAAGTTTCTTCGTAGTTTTTCCAGGATGAGTCTTTAGGGAGGGCTAAGAAACCCATCCTAAACCCCCTTGAGCTCATTGTTTCTTCAGTCATTATTTCGGCTTGGCGCTCGCTATTTGTTAGATCTGTACTATTTTCCAAGCACGAAGCAAAACAAATCGCTGATACAATCAAAATAACGGGAAGAAGTCGAGTAGCTGCACCCATGTCTTTACGAGTAGTCCTGCTTGGTTTGATTGTGATTCTCATTGGTGTTGGTGTAGTGCTAGGCATTCGCCAGTATGGTGGGAATTCTACTCCCTCTGCGCAGATAGTAGAAAATAATGATACAGAAGTCGCAAAAGGTGATCCGTTTGATTTTGCTGATCGTTTTGCGCTGATCTGGATGAGTGGAGACTATTCCGCTCTGTTTGATATGGTGCACGAGGATAGCCAAAGGCTCACTCCTTATACTGTTTTTGCCGACTTTTATAATAACTTTGAAGCTGCTACTAGCTTAACTAAAATTACCGTTGCAGTGGTTAATGTTACTGCTGAGTCCGCATTATTTCATGTAGATTTGAGGACCAGATATTACGGTACATTCGAGTACACAGTTGTCTTAAAATTGGCAGAATTAAATGGTAATTTTTATGCAATATGGCATCCTTCTGCAATCCATCCGGATCTTCCTTTGGGGGGAGCATTTAAAAGCTTCATAAAGCGACCAAGGCGAGGAAATATTTATGATAAGGATGGTTTAATTCTCGCAACCACGGGTGATATTAGATATGTTGGGTTAGACCGAAATATTATTCAGGGACGTGGAAATCGTGAGGGAATCGAAGAAGTCCTGTTAGATATTGGCTTTGAAAAGGATGTAATTGCTGAAGCTTTTGACAGTGAACTTGATTTGCAACAACGAGTAAAAGTCGGTGAAGTTACCGAAGAAATACTTGCGGCTGTCATTGAGGCACAACGTTCTTATCCCGGTCTGATCATGTGGATTGAGGAATTTCGATTGCACCCACTTGGAAGTGCTGCTGCTCATATTGTCGGTTATACAGGCGAATATACTGCAAATGAGCTAGCTAATTTACAGGCATTGGGACTGAGGCCCGGGGACAGAAGAGGTGTTAGCGGTTTAGAGGCCTCAATGGATAATTTGCTTGCTGGTAGACCTGGAATACGGTTGGAAATTGTCCATCCGAATTTGTCACCGATTGTTCTTTTTGAGCAGGTTTATGTGGAAAGCCAAGATGTTCACACTACATTAGACAGTTCTTTACTCGTACTTGCGGAGCAGCTTTTGGGTGCCCAGCCAGGTGCATCAGTACTTCTTGATTTACATGATAATTCTATTCTTTCCCTTAATAGTTCACCTTCTTTTCAACCTTATGCATTTGAATTTCGCATTTCAAAAGAAATCGAAATGTATGTTAATGATCCAGGTAATCCGTTGACTAATCGGGCTACCTCAGGACTATATGCGCCTGGTTCAACTTTCAAGGTTGTTACTGCAGCCGCTGGGCTAGCAAGTTCTCTGTATTCAATTTCTGATGAAATTCCTTGTCCAGCAACTTGGTATGGAGTTGAGCCACCGCGTAAAAATTGGGAAGGCGCTCAGGGGGATTTAAGCATAGCGCGTGCTCTTATGCGTTCCTGTAACCCCGTTTTTTATGAGATTGGGCTGACTTTGTATGAAGAGAGGGAAAATGCGTTGCCTGACATGGCTCGAGCTTTTGGGTTTGGTGCTTCTACTGGTGTTATTGGACTCATTGATGAAGAAGGCCTTGTTCCTGATGCTGTTTGGAAATCTCAGGCACGTTCAGCACCTTGGTATCCAGGTGATGCTGTCAACTTAAGTATCGGGCAGGGTGATTTACTAGTTACACCACTCCAGTTAGCAAATGCTTACAGTGCCCTAGTAGTTGGGGGATTGCGTAACCCACAACTGTTAATTTACCAGAATCCTGAAGATACACCTGCACAAATACGTGAATATTTGCCTTTAAGTAGGGAGGTTCTTAATTACATTAAGTACGGGCTTCAGCTAGTAACATCCAGTAGAGGTACATCTGGGTGGGCATTTGAAAATCGTGGGTTCATTGACTTTGCTGGCAAATCTGGTACAGCTGAAGAAGGTGAAGGTCAGACGCATGTTTTGTGGGTTGGTTATACACCTTTGGAGAACCCTAGATTTTTGGCGGCAGTAGTTTTTGAAAATGGTAAGGAGGGGTATCCGCTAGCCGCACCATTAGTCAGGGATCTTTTAATTGCGGCACAGAATTCATTTAGCAAAAAATGACCATAGAAAAAGATTTTAATTTAAAGAGTTAGTCATTCCAGGTTTGTGCCAATAGTTCATCTGGCAGATCAAACGTTGATGGGCCATCTGGAAGTTCAAGTGGTTCTTCGTAGAGCCATGAAGGTAGCGTATCAGTTTCCGGGCCGAGACCTGCTTTATGATTAAAGGAGATTTCTGTTTTGATTGCTTCATGTGCTGAAGCAAGAACATCTTCTTCTGCATAGTCTAATCCGTACTGTTCGCCTATGAATCCAGCAATGTCAGAAGGAAGTGCATTTGTGAACTGACACAAGCCTGCAGAATCGGTTGCCATCATGACTAATTGTTCGTGTCGGCTTTGTTGCATTAGCGTTTTGGCATTTACCTCTCGTGCTGTAACCATTCCGGCCGTATGATCCGCTCCTTGTGGGCTCGTTGCGTAGGTGATTCCCATGCCCTTTAAAGTACGTGGTTCCCAGGCAGGCAAACCTTGCCCTTTTACTGCAGGTATACGCGTTATTCCGTAGTGATTGGCAGTATAGACTGTCCCATTTCCCACTATTTTTCCTAGCTCAGTACCTTGTGCTATATCGATATCGATTAAGCTTCGAGTTCTTTCCCAATCACCCCAATCTAATCCTCCTCCTTCCATTGCAACTCCTAGTGCATTACCGATTTCGATTGTATCGAGCCCGACGTCATCACAAAGACGATCTAGTTCTGCAACTGCATCAGCAGGTCCAATTTCAAGGTTGGATCCTAGTAGAGCCAAAGTTTCAAATTCTAAAGCAGTAGTGACATGCTCTCCATCCGGATTATTAAATAAAATTGCGCACTTAATGATGCAGCCAGCCATACATGGAAGCATTTTTCCGCCTCGTTCTTCACCTAATGCAGCTATATGCTGACCACTAAGCTGAGCAGCATCTTCTTCTGACCAGACACCTAGGCGGTGGTTGTGTACCGGCAGGGATTGAACATTTTCACGATTTACAAACTTAATTACACCGGCAGTGCCATATTTTCCTGTGTTTTGTACACGTGGATCATCTAGGACAGTTTTACTGAATGTAACCACTTGGTTTTTGTATCCACTTGGATTTGTTGCAGTAATTGTTCTTGGTGCTTCGCTATCATCAACTACTATCGCCTTAAGTCCTTTAGCCCCCATCACTGCTCCGGGACCACCCCTTGCAGCGTGGCGCGTAGGTCTTCCTTCTGGATCTGTGACAGCGACTGATGCTGCTGCAAGCTTTAATTCACCAGCCGGGCCAATTGTTGCAGCCGCAGCGTTACGTAACTTGTTTCCTACTAATTCTGTATGNAGTTGGTAATTTCGTTTACCTGCTAAATCGCTGGCATTCGAGATGACTGCACCATTTGTGTCGATATCAAGTCTCATCCATCCATCTGGCGCAGTACCTGTAATAGCTATTGCTCGTATACCTAACCGGGCCAACCGATGTCCTATTTGTCCTCCAACGTTAGCTTCCTTTGAACCACCTGTTAGTGGACTTTTGAAGCCAAAACTAGTGCGGCCACTGGTTGTTGCAGCTGTGCCTCCTAGTAAACCCGGGGCGATATAGAGTGTAGATTCAGGACTCAGTGGTTCACAATCTGGATCAGTTTCATCGAGTAGGAGGCGCGCAGTCAGAGCACGTCCTCCAAGCAGATGATATTTCTCTGGAAATGCTTCTTCTTGGATTACGCCTGTACTCATGTCGATGCGTAATATGCAATCTTTTGTCAACGTCTTGACACTCCAACCCCGCCGAGGGTCTTAAATCATTAAAGGTGGTCTTTCCCTTAGAAACTAGCTTGCTTTACTTCTTATACTTAGATGGTGTTGAAAATATGATGTTGAAAAAACAAATTGTCGAACTTTGGCTTAGAAAGCAATATGGTTTTGAGAAAGTTGTGCTGGGCGATGTGAGTATCGTCACAGGAGGGGCATCTAATAGTACTTGGAAGATAGAGCTGGAAAATGCACCTGTTAAGTCAATAGCGCTGAGATTGCAGCGTGAACACGGTATTTTTGAACCTTACTCAATCAGTCGTGAGGCAGCTATTTTAAGTGCCCTTCAAGGAACTGATATACCAGTTCCTTTTGTTTTTGGTGTTGAAGAAGGTATTGATTTGTTAGGGGCTCCTTTTTTTGTTATGGAGTGGGTTGACGCAAAACATATGGGCGAAGTGGATTTGCACGAGGCAGGTCCAAATATATTTACTGCGTTCGTAGAGACTGTCGGGCGGATACATAAAATCGATTGGAAGCTCCCCTCTTTTTCATTTATAGATGTTCCTGATTCCTTAGAAACTTCCAATCTGAGGGAATTGGCTGTGATCGAACGGCGTATGAGACAGTTTCCTGGTGCGGAAGAGGCTGATGGAGGGCTATTACCTCACACATTAAATGTTTTAAAAAAGTACGTTCCCAGTGACGGTGTTTTAGCTTTTTGTCAGGGGGATATAAACATTCATAACTATTTAGTTCGGACTGGAAAAATTGTTTCGGTAGTTGATTGGGAGCAGGCTCGCATTGGGGATGCGAGGAGTGATCTTGGTCAATTGATAGCTCTTTCTAATTTACGAGGTGCATCTTTTTCTGACCCCAATAAGATGCCGTTCGTAAGCCTTTATGAGGATCTAAATAATGTTTCTGTTATGGGTATGGAATACTTTCGTGCTCGTTGGTTATTTGAGCTGGGTGTTATTTATTATGGTTGGCGTCATTTTAATGAAAGTGAGCCTTGGTTTCAGTGGGAACTACTTAAAGAGCTTTTGGGCTTGGCGCTTAATTCACTTGAGGTAGATAGGTTTAAATAGTTCGCTATTCAATTTTGCGAAATATTTTATTTTGCGTTTATTTTCCATAGAACAAAAACAATTTCACTAGATCATTTATCCTGTTCATATGATTTTTCTTAGTCCTGCGTGGTTTGACAATACTTTTTTAGGTATCGCGGTGAGTCAATATCTAGGTATTCTTGCGGTAATTGCCGCGGCAACAATCGTCTCATTCCTTCTCACAGCTTCGGTTCGTTACGTTATCCGTACACGAGCTCCAAGGCATCGACGGACCTTTTGGCTTGCTGAGTTTGCGCGTGTACACCGTGGTGTTTTGTTTTTGGCGATTGCGATTGTTGCTCTGATAGCTGTTCCTACGTTGGAATTTTCAGAGGATGCTGAAAATATCATCATGATTATCGCTCGTTTGATTGCTGCGATTTCGGTGGTAATGATTGCTTTCCGCCTAGCAGATATTTTTGCTGACTATCTTGTCGATCGTGCATCTGGTACAGAAACGAAACTTGACGATCAGTTGGTTCCACTTGTAAGGACGATCCTCAAGGCTTTTATTATTGCAATAGGCCTACTTTTCATACTGCAGAATTTAGATGTGGATATCACTTCTCTAATTGCTGGTTTAGGGTTGGGAGGCCTTGCATTTGCACTTGCTGCACAAGATTCAGTTCGTAATTTTATTGGGGGTATTACGATTTTGGCCGATAAACCGTTTCAGATTGGGGATTGGGTTCTTGTCGGTGAGATTGAGGGTAATGTTGAATCCATCGGGTTCCGTTCGACTCGTGTGCGAACATTCGAAAATTCACTTGTAACAATTCCTAATTCCAGTATTACTGAAGCTGAAGTTGATAACATGGGTTCACGACGATGGCGTCGGTATAAAACTACCCTTGGGGTTGCCTACCATACCGATCCTGATCGCTTGCAGGCTTTCGTGGAAGGTATTCGGGCGATTATCCTAGCAAACCCTTCGATGCGTCATGATTATTACATGGTGGAGTTCCATACATTTGGTGCTGCCAGTCTAAATATGCTTTTGTACTGTTTTATTGATGCTCCTAGTTGGAGGGCAGAACTTCGTGTACGGCATGTTCTTAATTTGGACATCGTACGGTTGGCTAAAGAACTTCAGGTAGAGTTCGCGTTCCCTACACAGACCTTACATTTGGCAGGAACGCCGGAAAATCCCTTTGCACCACCGGCTGATCTTGATCGTGATACTTTGCGAAATGTTGTGGATGATTTTTCTCCTGAGGGAAGTTCAGGTCAGCGAATAGATAATCCGATTAGTGATGGATATGACAATGGAGGTCTGGACGCCAAGGCTGGATCTGACGGACCAGGTGAAGCAGACGGATAGTGCTTTCTGTTTGTTAACAATGTTAACAAACAGGTTTAACAGACAAGCTGTATCTTTGTCCCACTAGTGGAAGCTTGCTAGTCGAGGGGATTTTAGTGGCAGCTTTCGAAGCCAATTCCAGTTCTCATGTAGAACAAGTTCTTAAGAAAAGACGTTTTAAAAAGCCGGGAGAAGTGGGCATTGTAGCCTTTTTGGTGGCTTGTGCAGCTATCTCTATTGCCACAACCGTGGCAATAGTAATTGTTTTATTTGGAGAAGCTTTTACATTTTTTCAAGATATTTCGCTCGTTCAGTTCTTTGATTGGACGAGCGAGTGGCAACCAGATTTTGAACCACGTAGCTATGGTATTTGGGAACTTGTGGCTGGCACGGTCAATGTAACGTTGTGGTCTCTTGTTATCGCTGTACCACTAGGTTTGGCTGCTGCGGTTTACTTAAGTGAATATGCTCATCCCCGTACACGTAAATTCTTGAAACCAATGCTTGAGTTGCTCGCTGGTGTACCGACAGTTGTGTACGCATATTTCGCGCTTACTTTCATTACCCAGGATATTTTGTTTCCAACACTGGGAAAAGACACGATTAGCATCTTCAATTCTCTTTCGGCAAGTTTGATGCTTGCCGTTATGATTCTCCCAACAATTGCATCCGTTTCAGAAGATGCGATGTCTAATGTCCCTCGTGATTTGCGAGAAGGTGCATATGCTTTGGGATCTACTCGTTTAGAAGTTGCTTTCCGTGTTGTTTTTCCTGCTGCTATTGGGGGCATTATGGCTTCAATACTGCTCGCTATAGCGCGAGTTATTGGTGAAACAATGATTGTTGCCATAGCCGCTGGCTCTACGCCTAACTTAACGTTGTCACCACTCGAAACTATTCAGACGATGACCGGTTATATTCTTCAGATCGGTACTGGTGATGCTGCCCGGGGGACAATTCAGTATTCATCGATATTTGCGGTCGGTGCCCTTTTATTCTTAATGACTTTGGTAGTAAATGTTGTAGCTGAACTTATTGTTCGGCGTGTCCGGGAGGCGTATGAGTAATGTCTTCTGAAGTTAGCCCGACTGTGTTGCAAGCTACTGGTTCTGTTGCGAGACGACAGAAACTCTCTCGACTTTCTCGGTGGGTTTTGTTGATTGCAACTCTTATAGGGCTAGTTGTTTTAGTTGTTCTCGCAATTGAAAATATCCGTGAGGCAATTCCTCGCCTAAATTGGGACTTTTTTATTAATTACCCTTCCCGTAAAGCAGCGGAAGCAGGCCTTAGGTCATCTTTATTTGGCTGGATCTGGGTGGTGATTTATACGGTTGCATTATCCGTTCCCATTGCTGTTGGAACAGCGGTTTGGCTTGAGGAATTTGCTCCACGAAGCCGGTTTATTACACTGCTTCGTCTCAATATTTCTAATCTTGCAGGTGTGCCCAGCATTATTTATGGAATTCTTGGGCTTACTGTTTTTGTGCGAATTTTTGGTTTAGGTCCTTCAATGTTAGCCGGTGCTTTTACATTGGTACTCATGATCTTGCCTATGATTGTTATCGCTTCAGTTGAGGCGATAAGACAGGTACCACCATCTATTCGAGATGGTGCCTTAGCCCTAGGCGCTACGCGCTGGCAGGCAGTTTGGCATCATATTCTTCCTGCTTCAATTCCAGGTGTGATGACCGGAACAATTCTTGCTATAGCACGTGCCGCTGGTGAGACTGCTGCGCTTATAATGATCGGAGCGTTTACATTTATCGCTTTTGATTCCATTAATCCAATGGATTCATTCACGACTGTTCCTATTCAGATTTACAATTGGACTATTCGCCCCGTAAATCAGGGATTTCAACATAATGCATCAGCAGGAATTATTGTCCTTGTAGCTGCAGTCATAGTCTTTAATATTATTGCTCTGTTCGTACGAGAAAGATTTAGGCGTTCATGATAATCAAGAAGTTTTTGTTAAGCATTGATAGTATAGAGGAGGGAAGATCACTCAATGGTTTTGTTTAAAAAGCAGGGTTCCGTCGGCGAGACAGTAGCGGATTCTGCTGCTATCGACCTAGAAGACGGTGCTATTAAAGAGGCAAATATTGTTGTGCCTGGTGAGGATCGGGTAATACAAATCGATGATCTTTCTTTGTGGTATTCACAAAAACAGGCTTTATCTAATGTGTCCTTTCAGATCCCAATCAATCGGGTTACCGCTTTGATTGGTCCTTCCGGTTGCGGAAAAAGTACGCTTTTACGTTGTTTGAATCGAATGAATGATCTTATTCCTGATGTTCGAATAGAAGGTCGTGTGGGCTATCACGGTGTTGACATTTACGATTCAAAAGTAGATCCAGTTGAAATTCGTCGAAGGATAGGAATGGTTTTTCAGAAACCGAATCCTTTTCCGAAATCAATCTATGACAATGTTGTGTTCGGTGCTCGTGTGAATGGTTTTAAAGGTGATTACGATGAACTTGTTGAGAGCTCGCTTAAGCGTGCTGCTCTTTGGGATGAGGTAAAAGATAATCTCAAAAAGTCAGGGCTTGAACTTTCAGGTGGACAGCAGCAGCGCTTATGTATTGCACGTGCTGTAGCTACAAATCCAGATGTGATTCTTATGGATGAGCCCTGTTCTGCCCTTGATCCAATTGCAACTCTCAAGATTGAAGATCTAATGCGTGAACTNGCAGATGATTACACGATAGTNGTCGTGACGCACAATATGCAGCAAGCTGCNCGGGTCTCTCANTACACAGCTTTTATGCTTACGGATGAAAGTGTGCCTGGTCGTCTGGTTGAATATGATTCAACAGAAGCAATTTTCACCCAACCACAAGACTCACGTACCGAAGACTACATAAGTGGAAGATTTGGTTAATTGCTGGAGGTAAAAAGTGCCACGTGAATTGTTTCATCAAGAATTAGCTGAAATTCAAAAAGAAATCCTTGTGATGGGTTCAATGGCTGAAAAGGCCACTCATGACGCACTGGAATCTTTGCGTACAGGTGATCTCGAATGGGCGCAACGGATTGTTGAAGAAGATTCGATTATTGATCAGAAGCGGTATGAGATTGAGGAGAAAACAATTTTTGTTGTTGCCTCACAACAACCGATGGCAACAGATCTTAGGACGTTGATTAGCGCGCTTTATATTATTACGGATCTTGAAAGGATTGCTGATCATGCTGAAGGAATTGCTCGAATCAACATTATGCTGGGCGACAATTCAGAGTTGCCGAGGCAGCTTGGGTATATTCCGAAAATGGGTGAGTTAAGTACGACGATGTTGCGCGATAGTTTGAAGGCTTATATCGACAGTGATATCGATGAAGCACGACGTATTTGTGAGGCTGATGATGAAGTTGATCGCTTGCAAGATGCGGTATATGCCGACGCATTCAAGAGCATGATCGATGATAACTTAACTATTCAAGACAATACTTATCGGTTATGGACTGCGCATAATTTGGAGCGCATTGCTGATCGATGCACAAATATTTGTGAGCGAATTATCTTCATTGTTACAGGAAGCATGTCAGAGGCTGCAAGGGATGTTTCTAAGTATTAGTAGGAGGGGTAAGAATGAATTGTTTAGTTTTAGTACTTGCCCAAAGCATTCGCCTGTTTGATACTGATCTTTCGCGCAATCTTTAGGTTGTTTGCAGATAATAACGAGTAAGAGCGAGTGATATGGCAAAGTCAGTACGTGCAGTCTTAACTCTCCAGATTGATGCTGGCAAGGCTAACCCTGCGCCTCCAATTGGTCCGGCATTAGGCCAGCATGGCGCAAATATCATGGAGTTTTGTAAGGATTACAATGCTCGGACTCAGAGCCAAGCTGGAAATATTATTCCTGCACAAATCACAATTTATGAGGATCGTTCCTTTTCTTTCATATTGAAGACACCTCCAGCGGCTGATTTATTGCGTAAGGCTGCAGGTATTGAAAAAGGTAGTGGTCTTCAAAAGCTAGAGAAGGCGGGATCGGTGCCGGAAGCTGAGGTTCGACGCATTGCAGAGATTAAGATGCCGGATCTAAATGCAAATGATATTGAAGCTGCTATGAAAATTATTGAGGGTACGGCGCGTTCAATGGGTCTTGAGGTTGAAGGATAATGACTTCTAAAGGAAAACGATACACAGAAGCTGATGGGCGAATCGATCGTGAAAATTTTTATGAGCCACAAGCTGCGATAGCTTTGGTAAAGGAAAATTCAACTGCGAAATTCGATGAAACAATTGAGATACATATGCAAACTGGTCTTGATCCTAGGCATGCAGAGGAACAGGTCCGGGGCTCAGCGGTTTTGCCTCATGGCCTTGGAAAAGAAGTGCGTGTCGCTGTCTTTGCTGAAGGCGAAGCTGCCCGAGATGCGACAGAGAATGGTGCTGAAATTGTGGGTGGCGATGATTTAATCAAAAAGGTTGAGGGTGGTTTTGTTGATTTTGATGCAGTAATAGCTACCCGTGACATGATGGGTAAGGTGGGCCGTTTAGGTCGTGTATTAGGGCCACGTGGTCTGATGCCTAACCCTCGTGCCGGTACCGTTGTTGCTCCAGAAGATATTGCTCGCAGCGTTGGCGAGGCTAAGCGAGGACGAATTGAATTCCGGTTGGACAAACTTGCTAATCTTCATGTGCCTTTAGGGAAAGCTTCATTTCCTGAAAATAATCTTGAAGATAATTTAGCTACTTTTATTGAAGCTCTTCAGGCACAGCGACCAGAAGGAACGAAAGGTGTTTTTATTAAGTCCGCCGCTCTCACTTCTACTATGGGACCAGCTATTCCTTTAGACATTAACCAAACTCTCGCAATGAAGGCTAACTAACGTCCTTCTTCTAAAATAGAAGCGAATGACTGAAAAAGCCGCTTTAAATCCTTATGAATTACTTGATGCAGCTGATGCATATCTGCGTGACGGCCATCTGCGCCAAGCTTCTCAAAAGCTCTGGGCAGCAACGAATGTTGCATTGGATCAATATGCAACGCTGAAGAATCTTCCAAATACTACATATCAGCACCATGTACGTAACCTTGAAGAACTTGTTAAAGAGACCGGGGACGAACAGTTGCAAGAAAATTTAGTCGCTGTAAATGCTCTCGGGGTTAATTTTTACGAAGGTTTTCTTTCTGAAGCTCAAATCCGGCACGTTTTCCCAATTATTCAGAAATTTATCAATCTTCTTATGACTGATATGGGTTCGCAGGACATTGATGGACCTAAGGGTAATTAGTTTTTATTTAAGTCGTAGCTCTATGTCGTTACACTGTATGAACAGCGATAGCTGAAAATTGGTTGGAATGGTGTTGACTATGAGTGATTATGAAACTCTCCTTATTGATCGTGTTGGAACTGACGACAGGGTTGCGCGCATAACNCTGAATCGTCCTGAGAANTTAAATGCACTTTCGCAGGAACTGCTATTTGAGTTGAACGATGCGCTTCATGAGCTTGAGGCTGATGAATCTGCGCGAGTCATTATTTTAAAAGGCGCAGGACGAACCTTTTCCGCCGGTTATGATCTCACACCCCCTCAAGGACGTGGGGCAGATGCTGTCCACCGTTCGTACACACCTACTGATGAAGAAGGCCGCAGGCTGCTTTGGAATATTCGTACAGGGATGCAGCAGATTACGGACATCCAGATGTACTACTGGAATATGGCGAAGGTAACAATTGCTCAGCTTCATGGTTATGCACTTGCTGGTGGTTGTGAACTTGCGATGATGTCCGATCTTATTGTTGCTGCTGATGATGTCCGAATAGGACATCCAGGCGGTCGTGGCCTGGGCGTTGCTCGAAACGGAGCCATTTGGCCCTTAGTTATCGGTATGCGTAAGGCGAAGGAGCTTTATTACACTGGAGATAACATCACTGGTGCTGAGGCTCAGGAAGTTGGCATGGTTAATTATGCATGGCCAGCAGCTGAACTTGAGGAACGTGCGATTGCTTTTGCTGATCGTATTGCTAACCTTTCAGCTGACCATCTTGCGATCCTCAAAACATCGATGAACAGGTTTTACGAGAATATGGGGATTTATTCATCGATGCGGACTTCGACAGATCTTGATGCCGCAGCCCAATTCACACGTCAGTCTTACGCGTGGCAAGATAAGGTACGTGAAGCGATGACATCTGGCGGCGGCCTGAAGGAAGCACTTGATTGGCGAGATGGCCCATATCGAGATTATCGGGCTCAGGATTAGTAAAATTTCATGAATTTGGGGAAATTTCAGGTAAATTCACAAAAAAACCAGATTTCGTAGAAAATTGCGTTAACCTCTTGGCCGCTTCTGCGTTACCCTCACTGTAACGATTTGTGCGTACTCCTATTTGACCTTCACTGAGAAGGGAAGTAGCCTACGTACATTCGTAGATTCTATGCGCTTGCGCATGGTGTCTAACGTTGTGATGTTTCGTACAAACGAAACAACACGATATCCACGAAACCTCTGAAGGAGAGAATATGGTTAACGAATTCAGTTCTGCTCTCAACGGTAAGCGAATTGCGCTCATGGTTGGTCTTTTGGCCATGCTTGTAGCCGCTTTTGCTTATGCGGGAGCTCAGAATAAAGCAGATGCGGCAGCATTCTTGGCAGTTTGTACTCTTACACATGCAAACGGCCAGACAGCTTCCTGCGGTACCACCGGTAACTCAATGGCTATTGTAGCGACCGCGGCAGGTGCAGCTACTCACACTCAGCACTGGTACAACTCGGCATCAGGTGCAGCTGGCTTTGTCCCTGTGACTTTTGCTAACGGTGCTGCAAGCTTAGCTGCTACTAAGTACATCGTTCCGGTATCGACAGTTTATTCAACTGCTGGTGTTGCGTCTTTTGGCGGAACCCAAACAGTAACGAATGCGGGACTACGACGTACATCCGAAGTAAAACTGGGCACAGATACGGACAACGATGGTACGGCTAATACCACCGGTACAGTCACAATTAAGTGGCAGGGTGCTCCAGCAACAACATTGAACGAAGTCGCAGACAACTTCGACTATGACAATGCTGACACTGACAGCAATGTCACGACTGGTGCGACGAACACTGCGTATGCAGCTAATCGTTCAAAAATCACTGTATCGGCGATTAGTTCTACCGGTACAGCTACAATTACCCTTGTACACATTGAGGATGCAAACCACACCCGCTTAGGCGGTTCGATTACCTATACATTAAGTAGTGGTATTTTTGCGCTTACAGGTACAAGCACATATACACAGATCG
>JAKUNN010000016.1 GCA_022451885.1 Dehalococcoidia bacterium
AGTTTTGTGAAGGTGTTTGGTATTTCTTAGAAGTACTGAACACCTCCACTACTTTGTTGAAAGAGGAGTGATTTTATTTTGAAGTACTCCTCTTTTTTAATTCCCCAATTTTCTAAATATTGTGCTGTTGTTTTATTGGTTGTGGTGTTGTTGGGAATGCTGGCATTCACTGCAAGTGCTCAAACGCCACCCACACCGCCATCACGGTTTGTGGGTTCAGCAACCATTAATGGACAAGAGGCTCCAATAGGTACAACAGTTATTGCGACAATAGACGGAGTTCCCTGTGGTTCAGGGACCGTAAATGCCGCGGGTAAATATGTTCTTGATGTTGTCGCTACTGACTCCTGTGGTAGTTCAGGGGTGACTGTTACTTTTGTTGTAAGTGGTTTTCAGGCAGCTGAATCTGGAACCTGGAAGAATGATCAGTTAAATGTTCTTAATTTGAGTGTAGACACATCTGTATCTGAGGATGTCTCTGTATCTGAGGATGTTGTTCCTGCCCCTCCTAATACGGGTTCAGGGCTTGATCTAAAACCAAACACTGCTTCACCTTTTAATTCTGATGGCGTCTTCATTTTGGTGTTCGCTAGCTTGTTCGTACTAAGTATTAGTTATCGGATGCGAATGCTAAGCCAGGAAAAATAAGCTTAACGTATACTAAGTCTGATGGAACAGTTGCCATTATTCGCACTTGTATTTGCAGGGTTTTTGACAGGGATCTATGCCCGTAGTCGTACCTTGGCAAGTGTGCCCAATTTCACTTCTAAAAATTTCAGAATCAGTAAATCTTTTGGGTATGTGGCAGCTATTTGGCTTATTTTGGCCTGTATTGCCTGGATTTCCGGAAGTTTGGGGTGGAGTCTACTAATCGCCGCTATTTTTGCATGGATATGGGTTCTTTCTGTGCTTTATGATGCTCGAAATGTCCAAGAAAAATAGTCTACCGGAAGTTTTAGACGTTCTTGATAGAGATATCTCTGAATGTAGACGTTGTGCACGATTGGTGAAATGGAGGGAATCTGTATCACTTGAGAAGAGGGCTTCGTATAGCGATGAAGAGTATTGGGGGAGAGGTGTTCCTGGGTTTGGAGATCCAAACGCTCAGGTATTTGTTCTAGGATTGGCTCCTGCTGCACATGGTGCAAACCGGACGGGTAGATTGTTTACGGGTGATCGATCAGGAGATTGGTTATATGGTGCCCTGTATCGCGCACAATTTGCCAATCAACCATTTAGTTCTGACCGTGATGATGGACTGAGTCTTTCTGATGCGTGGGTAAGTGCAGCTGTTCGATGTGCCCCTCCCGATAATAAGCCTACTGTTACTGAACGAGATCGTTGCTTGCCTTACCTAAGACGAGAAATGGATGCTTTGAAAAATTTACGCGTTGTTGTTGCCCTTGGTGCGTATGCACACGATGTAATTTGTCGAGAATTTTCTATTCGTCCGAAACCTTCTTTCGGCCATGCTGCTGAGGCAATTTTGCCAGGGGGTGTTTTGTTGATTGATTCATATCACCCTAGCCAGCGCAATACGTTTACCGGGCGTTTGACTGAGGAGGCATTTGATCGCGTCTTCTTCCGTGCGCGTGAAGCGTTGAAGGAATAAGCACGCTAATATGTAGTTGTATGCCGCCAAATACACAGCAAGATTTATATGAATCATTGGGTGTGCCTCGCGATGTCAGCGATGGCGATCTAAAACGTGCCTATCGTCGTTTAGCGATGGAGTATCACCCTGATAAAAATCCTGGTGCTGAATCTGCAGAGCGATTTAAGCAAATTACACAGGCCTATGAAATTTTGAGTGATCCTGATAAGAGGGCTGCATACGATCGTTTTGGGATGGCTGGTGTAGATGCTTCACAGGGTAGTGGCCCTGCTGGTTTTGAAGGTTTTTCATCCTTCGATGGGCTTGGCGATATCTTTGATGCATTTTTTAGTGGAAGTGCGAGGCAAGGACAGCGGAGAAGAGGGCCAGAACAAGGAGCAGATCTTAGGGCGCGGCTACATTTAACTTTTGAAGAAGCTGCATTTGGTGTTGAAAAAGAAATTGAGTACCAGCGCCAGGAACCTTGTGACGATTGTCAGGGTAGTGGTTCAGCCCCAGGTAGTGAACCATCAAATTGTACGGAATGTAATGGTTTAGGTGAGGTTAGGCGGGCCCAAAAGAGTATCTTTGGCCAGTTTGTTAATGTGAGTGTGTGTCCAAGATGCCAAGGGCAAGGTCAGGTTGTTACATCGCCATGTATCAAATGTCGAGGAGCTGGAAGAGTTCAAAGTAATCGACGTATCGGTGTTACAGTTCCTGCCGGCATAACAGATGAATTGCAAATCAGATTAACAGGGGAAGGTGATATTGGTTTACGTGGTGGTCCTCCTGGTGGACTTTACGTGGTGGTTGAGGTTGATAGGCATGAAAGCTTTTATCGACAGGAGGATAATGTCATTTTGGATTTACCTCTAAACATAGCGCAAGCCGCGTTGGGTGCAGAAGTGATAATTCCTTCGTTAGATGGTGAAGTGGAAATTGATGTCCCTAGTGGCATTCAACAGGGAGATGAAATTGTTTTACGAGGTAAAGGGGTTCACCACCTTAATCGAGGTGGTCGAGGCGACATGATTGTAAGAATTAGTGTTGTCATTCCAGATAAACTGGATGAAGGGCAAAGATCTCTATTAGAAGAACTTTCAGAGACTTTGGGGACACCTTCACTTCCAGAAAGACGAAAAAGTTTTTTTGACAGGCTACGTGATGCCGTCTCTGGTGATGCATAAAAACGTATGGAAAATCGATGGGTTGAATTGACGGTTTTAACTCCCGTTGAGTTAAGTGAATTAGTAAGTGCATACCTTTTAGGCATTTCTCCCCAAGGCGTTGCGGTAGAGGAACCAGTTACAAGAGATCAGAGTGAAGATGGCTATAGATTAGATATGTCTCAACCCCAGGCATTACGTGTCTGGCTGCCGATAGCAGAAAAAAGTGCGGTTCTTATTGAAAATTTGAGGGAAAAGTTCGTTGATTTACCGATTGAAATCACTGTACGTCCTATTAAGGATGAGGATTGGCAAATTTATTGGCGTGAGTTTTTTGGTCCTATAGTAGTTGGGCGAATAGCCGTGATACCGTCCTGGGTAGATTTTAAAAACGAGGAGAAAAAAACTGTTATACGTATTGATCCTGGCCAGGCTTTTGGTACAGGACATCATGAAACGACTAGATTATGCCTGAATGCTTTATCCAAGTATGTTAGTGAAGGTCAGAGCGTTCTTGATGTAGGGACTGGATCTGGAATTTTATCAATAGCCGCAGCATATTTAGGCGCTGGTTCAGTTGATGGTTGGGACATCGATCCAAGTGCTGTAAAAATTGCCCAGTCCAATTGTGTGGTGAATAACGTTGCAGAGAAAATTACTGTCCATGAGGGGGAATTTAAATTTGCTGGTCAACAGTACGATTTAATTGTTTCTAATATCAGTGCGGTTGCGGTTGAAAAACTTGTCCCGTTGTTTGCATCAGGAGCTTCAAAACCTGACGCTCGGTTAGTGTTAAGTGGTTTTTTGAAAGAGGATATTCAAAGAATAGAAAATGTTGCTTCTAGTACAGGATTTATTCACGTCGAAAGTTACTTAGAGAATGATTGGGCACTTATTAGCGCGATGCGTTGATCTTCCTATTTTTCAACTGTCGATCCTGCGACAACAGTCCATTCTTTAATTTCCCAGGCAGTTACAATGCCATTTTCTACATATGGATCTGCCTGGACAAATGATTCTGGGATTGTTCTGTCAGCACATTTAAAAATGAACGCAGCTCCATCGACAGGGTTTTTCCAAGCACCAGCCTGAGTGATCTGCCCTTTTGAGGCGTGTCTATTCACTAATTCAAGGTGTTTCTCTCTGAAAGGGGTTCGAAGTTCTTCGACATTAGCTACATAGTCATAAAGTAGTACGTACCAGTTCATTTTTTTTCTCCAATAATGCGAAAATTTGGAATAATAACTTTGATAATATCTAGAAAATCTGAGTCATTTGCTAATTGTGAAAATGAAGGATCTTCAAAGGCCTCCTCAATATAACTAGTATCCAGATTAAATGTGGTTTGAAGTGACTGAAGTGCTTCATCACGGTTGTTTAATGCAATAAATGCTTTCGCAGTTCCAAAATGTGCTGCTGAATCTTCTGGGTCGTGTTCAATCGCTTGCTGAAAGCTTAGAAGGCTATTTTGATTCTCTCCTTTTTTAAGTAACGCTAAACCCTTGTTTATTAATAAGGCTGTATCAGTTCCATCGGATAGCAGGGCTTTTTCAAAGTCTTCTAGGGCTTTATCAATTTCCTCTTTTTGCATGTATAAAAGTCCTCGATTGTTCAGTGTGTCGAGATCTTCGGGTTTTAAATTGAGCACTTGGTTGTAATCAGTTAATGCATCTTCGAGAGCTCCTAGGCGGCTGTTTGCCCTTCCTCGATTGTAGAGTGCACTGATATCCTGAGGTTTTTGCTCTAGCGCTGAGGTGTAACGATCCAATGCTAAATTGTATTGACCGACAGTGAAATATACATTGCCTTCCTCTACTAACGAATCTGCTGTCTGGGTTTGATGTTCAGCAGTTGGTAGATTTTCCTCCGGTTTTCCCGAAATTGTCTGTGCCGGACTATTTTTTTCAAGCAATGCTTCGGTAACAGCAGTCAATCCGCTATAAGCAAAAAGTATGTAATCACGTGGGTGGAGTTCAAGAGGTTTTAAAGTTTCTTTTCGAGAGGAAACCGGGTCCCAAGATCCGAGCATTTCAACTGCTTCGTGGTCTACGCCAAAATCTAGTTCCTGTAATTCGCCGTTATCGGTGACTACTATACATCCATGATCACCGTTCCCAATTTGGCCATTTGGGTCACATTCAATGGCATTTGTAAAAAAGGCGTTTGGAAATGAAGGAAATGGTCGTAATGCGAGACATGCCTCTTTTAGAAGTATTTCTAGTTCAAGCGCTGTTTTTTCTAAAAGTCGATCAGCACTCGACTTGTAACCTAGTATTTCACGCTCAATTTCGCTGCTCATGTACAGAGAGTATAGAACCATGACCTTACAGATGCTTGGTAAACTATGTAGGTGCCGTTTACTCGAGTTCCTTTAGTTGCAGATGAGTGGGGATTACAAGAGACTCTTTGCTATGTCTGTGATCCTGAAAATCCTGAAGGGCTAAGGATTCCATATTTTTTAGATCAGCTAAATGGGCATATATATGCGGTGTTTGAGCCAGGTAATAACCATACGGGAGCACCAGGCGTCACGCATGGTGGAATAGCCATGTCTTTGCTAGATGATGGTTTAGCATGGAGTGTTGTAACAAATGCTCATGGCTTGGGTTTAACTAAAAGTGCGACATTTGAATTTAAGAGGCCTTTGTTAGTTGGAGGAGTCTACGAAGTTGAATGCTGGGTTAATGGCGATCCTGCAAAGAAAGAGATAATTGGGGAAGGAGAAATTCGCGAAAAGAACGGCAAGGAACCTGGTCGTGTATGCGTTAGGGTTGTTTCTGAATTTCGTGTTTTACCCCGTTAGAGTTTCTTGGAGCCTATTCGTTATACTAGATGTAGTTCATTTCTGAAACATTAGATTCTTTTGATTTGGTAGGTTGCTGGGCTATGGACACTTTTTTACACGTCGGTGCACTTTGGGTACACATCTTAGGGATAGCTTTGTTTGTGGGCCCACAATTTTTCCTTGCCTTTGCTTGGATCCCAACTTCTAAACTGATAGAGGATTTGCCCACGAGAGCTCGTGCGATGCGTAAGATTACGACACGATTCGGATACTTAGGTGGTGTCGGGATTGTACTTATCGTGATCGCTGGCTCGTATCTGATTGCTACGTGGAGGGATTGGCACGGTGAAGATATCGCTCTTGATGCAGGCTTTCTTGATTACCGATTTGGATTAATCTTTGTAGTTAAGATGTCCATTTTTGCAGTCATGCTGCTCATTGTAGGTATGCATATGGTTGTAGTTGGTCCTGCACAGGTTGAAGCTTTTGAAGAATTAGCAAATGGTGATGCTTCTGCAAATTCTCGTGTTCTTCGTTTGCGTCGTGTTTCTATGGCTCTTAGTATCACTGGTCTTCTTCTGACTCTTGCAATTATGGCTATGGGTTCGATGCTTTCTTCTACAGCTTTCTCCTTGGATTTGCTGTAAGTAGGTTTCTTTTTTCAACATAAAGATTGACCTTTTGCCAGTGCGCTGGTTCACTAACAACAAAGGCGATGACGGAGAAGAGTAGTTCTGCTTGAGCTTAGAGCGAGCCCAGTATGGTGGAAGTGGGTAAGTAGACAGAACCAAAATCCCTCTAGAGTTTCCAACCGAATGCCATAGAAATGTGGCTAGTAGATTTGGACGGGTAGCACCGTTATAAAGCGTGTGTGGTGTTTGTTCCACTTACATCTGAGTGCTTGCCTTGTGCAGGAACCGGGGTGGTACCGCGGGTAAAGTATATCCGTCCCCGAGATTATCTATTTAGATGGTGGACTAGTTGTTTAACCCTGTTGATTCAAAAGTTTCCTTTCCTGATTTAGAGACAGATATTTTAAAATTTTGGGAAGAATATAAAATTTTCCAAAGGAGTGTTGACGAGCGCCCAGAAGACAATCTGTTTGTTTTTTATGAAGGTCCACCAACTGCTAATGCTCGTCCAGGCATTCATCATGTATTACCTCGAGTATTAAAAGATTTAATAACACGCTACCGAACGATGAGGGGCTATCGTGTCTCCCGAAAAGCTGGATGGGATACACATGGTCTTCCTGTTGAATTAGAAGTGGAGAAAGAATTAGGACTTCGTTCAAAGCCGGAAATTGAGGCCTATGGTATAGCAGAATTTAATGAGCGTTGCCGAAACAGCGTGAGTAAGTATGTGCTTGAGTGGGAACGTCTTAGTGAACGAATAGCTTTTTGGGCCGATTTGGAAAAACCGTACGTGACGTATCACAATGATTACATAGAAACCGTGTGGTGGATTTTCGGTCAGCTTTGGAATTCAGGTTTGATTTATCAGGATTATCGAACAACACCACATTGTCCAAGGTGTGAAACGAGCTTGAGTGATCATGAGGTCTCCCTTGGCTATAAGGAAGATATTTCTGACCCAAGTGTGTATATAAAGTTTCGTGTGAGTACAGAAAGTCTGCAAAATTTTAAAGATATAGATCCCACCAACCTTTTTTTACTCGCTTGGACCACAACTCCTTGGACGTTGTCAGGTAATACAGCTTTGGCAGTGAAAGAAGATGCCATTTATGGCATTTATGATCATGAGGGTGAAAAGCTAATAATTGCACAAGAACTTGCCGAATCTATCTTGGGTGAAGACTGTTCTCTTCTTGATTCTGTTCCTGGTAGTTTTTTAACCGGTTTAGTTTATGAGCCCTTATATCAGCCAGAGCTATTAGATATTGATGTCTCTCGGTTTAATGAGTCTGGTTTACTACAGAAGCTAGATAAAGACGAAGCTCTTAATACTGTTAGGCAAGTCATTCCAGCAGACTTTGTTTCTCTCTCAGATGGTGCTGGAGTTGTCCATATTGCGCCGGCATTTGGTGGAGAAGATTTTGAACTTGGTCGTTCACATAACCTTCTTTTTATTCAGCCAGTAGATCGTTCAGGGATTGTTGAGAAAGATTTACCAGGAGCTGGAGATTTTGTTAAGGATGCTGATACTAAGGTAATTGCTGATCTCGAAAAGAGAGGTCTTCTTTTTAAAAGTGAAGTTATTAAACATACATATCCTTTTTGTTGGCGTTGTGATTCACCATTGCTTTACTATGCGAAGCCTTCTTGGTACATAGCGACAACGAGGGTCCGTGAAGAATTAATTTCAGGTAACCAATTGATTAATTGGCACCCTGATCATATTAAGCAAGGAAGGTTTGGAAATTGGCTTGAAAACAATATTGATTGGGCATTTAGCCGCGAACGTTATTGGGGTACTCCCTTGCCATTTTGGGGCTGTGAAGACAGTAGTTGTGCAGCTATCGTTTGCATAGGTTCACGAAGTGAATTGTTAGAGATGGCTACTTCTCCATCAGAGGTCGAAGCACTTGCTGATTTACACCGTCCTTACATCGATGCTATTACTTTGAATTGCCCTGAGTGCGGGAAATTAATGCATCGTGTTTCTGAAGTAGCTGATGCCTGGTTTGATAGTGGAGCTATGCCTTATGCCCAATGGCATTATCCTTTTGAAAATCAAGAAGAATTTACAAAACATTTTCCCGCTGACTATATATGTGAGGGAATCGATCAAACCCGTGGCTGGTTTTATACCCTTCACGCTGAAGCAACTTTGTTAAATTCTGTAAAGGCAATTCCAGAAGGGAATGCCTATAAAAACGTAATTTCGCACGGACATATTTTAGATGAAGAAGGATTTAAAATGTCTAAGAGCAAGGGGAATACTGTCGAACCGTGGGACGTAATTGATGCTCATGGTGCTGATGCGATTCGGTGGTATATGTTCAATGTTGCTCCGGCTGGTGCGTCACGGCGGTTTAGTTCTGATCTAGTTGCAGAAGGTTTGCGCCGTTTTCAATTGACACTTTGGAATACATATTCATTTTTTGTATCGTATGCAAATATTGATGCTGCTGAAGGGCTGGATCCTCGACAGAAACCAACAATTCCAGCACCTGATCTAGATAGATGGCTACTAAGTGAGCTCAATTTACTAGTCGAGGAGGTAACTGAAGCGCTGGAAAATTATGATGCTACCGCAGCTACGAGACAGATTGATTCATTTGTTGAGGGATTAAGTAATTGGTATGTGCGGCGGTCTCGGCGTCGCTTTTGGAGAGGAACCGAGGCTGATGATGGAACTAAACAAAGTGCGTATTACACCTTATATATGGCGCTAACAACATTGTCGCGTTTATGCGCTCCATTTATTCCGTTTATGAGTGAAGAAATTTGGAGGAATCTTGCTCCTGAAGGCTCGTCTGAAAGTGTGCATTTGGCAGATTGGCCAACAATTGAGAATGAAAAAATTGATCGAGTTCTGAGTGATGAGATCACGCTTGTAAGGAGAATTGCTTCATTAGGACGCGCTGCTCGTGCTCAATCAGCTTTAAAAATTCGACAGCCTGTAGGGGAAGTTATTGTAGTTGTTCGTTCCGATCAGGAGAAGGAAACACTACGAAGAAATACAGCGCTTATTCTTGAGGAATTAAATGCAAAGTCTGTACAAATTATGACTGATGTTTCAGAAGTGCTTACCTACGAAATCAAACCAAATTTACCTGTGCTAGGTCCTCGTCTCGGGAAAGAGCTAAATGCTTTACGAGCCGAGTTGTCGGAAAGTGATCCCGAAATGATTGTAAACGGTATAAAAAATGGTGGTGTTGTTACTATTTTAGGTCATGATCTTAGGTCTGATGATTTGCTAGTGGAACATCGCCCACGGGAAGGCTATGTCGCAACATCCGAAGGGGAATATGCGGTTGTTGTGAACGCTGATATAACGCGAGACTTATTTCTTGAAGGGCTTGCTAGAGAGATTATTCGAAGAGTACAGGATCTTCGCAGGACTGCTGATTTTGAATTAAGTGATCGTATTAAGACTTGGTATACAGGAGATGGAAATCTAAAGGAAGCCGTAGTCGCCTATGCCGAATATATTCAGGATGAAACGCTTAGTATTGAGTTGGAAGAATCCATTCCACCGGAAAACCCGCTGGTCTTTACGAGTGATATTGAAATTGACGGCATGATTGGAAAGATCGCAGTTCAACGAGAGTAACTGTAGAGTTCACTCTTTAATTTGTAAGACAATTTTCCCAAAATTCTCATTTTTTTCCATGTGATCTTGAGCTTTTGCTACTTCATTGAGGTCGAATATTTTGTCGACAATAATTTTAATTTTTCCGTTTGTGATATGAGGAAGAACACTTTTTTCAAATGCTCTTGTTGCAATTGCTTTTTGCTCTAGTGGACGCGCTCTTAATGTGGTACCTATGATGCGAGCTCGTTTTTGTAAGAGCCCGCCTATATTTGCTTTTGGAATGATTGCTCCTCCCATTAAACCAACAAGAATAATTCTTCCATTAATAGCTAATGATTGAAAATTTTGCTCCCAATAGGAAGCACCGATGACGTCCAAAATAACATCTACTCCATTTCCTTTGGTTGCATCCATGATTTTTTCACTAAAGTTTTCTTTTTTTGGATTAATTCCCACATCCAATCCAAGTGTGCTTGCACGTTCAAGTTTTTCATCGCTATTCGAGGTTCCCAAAACTATTGAGGCCCCCATGGTTTTTGCAATCTGTATTGCTGCTACACCAACTCCAGATCCGCATGCATGTACTAAAACTGATTCCCCTGCAACCAATTGGCATTGCGTTAGAGCATCATGTGCAGTGATGTAGACTTCTGGGATGGCGCCAGCGATATGCCAAGGTATTTCTTGAGGTATATGTATTGCAAGGCTAGCAGGGACAGAAACAAATTCAGCATAACCTCCTCCTGGTAGTAGCCCCATAACGTGATCACCTGATTTAAAACCTTCAACACGATTGCCTACTGTAATTACCTCTCCTGCATATTCGAGCCCAGGTACTTCAAATTTCGGTTTTATGCCAGGCTGTGGATAATTTCCCATCCGTTGAATAATATCTGCTCGATTAAGTCCTGCAGTATGGACAGCTATTAATAAATCATCTGGGCCGGATAATGGTTCAGGAATGTCCTGTTCAATTAGTGAATCAAGCCCACCCGGTTTACTAATAACAATTGCCCGCATCTTTTTTTGTTATCCCTCATCTTTTTCTAAAAGAGATAACCCAACTGTGTTATACCCAGCATCCACATACATTATCTCTCCAGTGACACCTGCTGAGGCATCACTAGCTAAAAATGTTGCTGCTCCACCAATGTCTTCTAGAGTTACATTTCGTCGTAATGGTGCTAATGAAGGGAAGGTATTTAGCATACTGCGAAAATCTTTTATCCCGCTAGCAGATAATGTTTTAATCGGCCCTGCACTTATAGCGTTGACACGTATTCCTTTTGGTCCTAGATCGGATGCCAGATAACGTACCGATGATTCTAAGCCTGCTTTTGCAACTCCCATTACGTTATACTTCGGCACGGCTTTTTCTGAGCCATAATAACTCAGGGTGAGAATACTACCTCCGTTTGGCATTAAATCTTTTGATTCTCGAGATAGGGCAATTAGTGAATACACAGAAATATTTTGTGCTAGTAGAAATCCTTCCCTGCTCGTGTCCACGAATTGTCCAGCAAGATCATCTCGATTAGCGAAGGCTATTGCATGTACCAAGATATCAATGGTGCCGAATTTCTGTTTTACTTTCGTAAATAGCTGTTTGATATCTTCGTCGCTACTAACGTCACAATTCTCTACGAAATCGCAATCTACCTGTTCTGCAAGCGGCCGTACCCGTCTCTCCAATTTTTCACCTGCATATGAGAGTGCGATAGTTGCTCCTGCTTCATGAAAAGCACGGGTGATACCCCATGCGATTGAACGATCGTTTGCTACGCCACATATGAGCGCAGTCTTTCCTTCAAGTAAGTTCATACTATAAGGATACAACTGACTTGCTTCGCTTGTTTGCTATTCTGGTATTAGGATCTTGGTAATGCTTCTTTTTTCTGGTCTACTCAGCGGTTTTTTCTTGGTTATTGATATAAATATCAACCCAAATATTTTTGAAATAGGTACATTTGCTCTTTCTTGGCATGGTGTTTTTACCGCTATCGGTATTATTGCGGGCGTTGGACTTGCAGTTTCGTTGTTGCGTCGTGATGGTGTTCCCTCTGAGGTAGGTCAAGAAATAGCTTTGGTAGCTGTACTGTGTGCACTGATAGGTGCTCGACTGTTTTATGTTTTTGAGCATTGGAACCTTTTTTCGAATGATCCCAGTGCGATCGTTACTGGGATTACAGAAGGTGGTATTACGCTCTATGGAGGTTTGATAGGTGGGGTTTTAGGAGGACTGTTGTATGCCATTATCCGTAAGTGGCCAATTGGCATTGGTTTAGATGCCGCAGCACCAGGAATGATTTTAGGCCAAGGGATTGGCCGAATAGGAGATCTAATTAATGGAGAACATCTTGCAACGGAGAGTACTCTCCCTTGGGCGTTCAGATATATTCATCCAGAAACACTAGGTGAGTTTGGTCTTTCTGTGCACCCCACTGCCGGTGGGTACGAACTACTTGGGGATTTTTTAATTTTAGGTATTCTTCTTTTTATCGCCCGTCCAAGAATAAAAATTCCCGGATGGACATTCTGTCTCTATGTAATTTTGTATGGTGTTCTTCGGTTAGGTCTTTCAGAAATGCGTTTTGATGAGCAAACAATTGGTGCCTTACCAGTTCCTCAGCTTGTAAGTATTGTGATGTTAGGGGTTGCCTTTATTTCTGCAGGAATTCTTATTAAGCATCACGGTCCAATTACACATGAATGGGAGCGACGTGTTTTTGGTAGGAGAAGGCAATAAAATTTTGTGAAAGACTCAACTTTATTCGGAGTATAGGTTCTGGTTTTTTATATATTCTAAAACTTGTGTAGATAGCCCATTACTGGATCTTTTTGTTTGCAAATCTCGTCTTATTTGAGTTGAGCTGTAATCTATGTTCTGTAGTCTTATTATTTTTGGTTGTTCTTGCAGGTTTGCTTGTTTAGCTAAAGACAGAATTTCGCTTTCAGTTTGATTATTACGGGTCACAATCATAATTTGTGCCAATTGCTCGATTTGTTGATATTTGTACCACTTTGAAAAATCAATAAGAAGGTCACTGCCCATAATCAGCGCGATATCTTTTATACCGTCAGTTTGCAATGATTTTAAAGTCTCGACTGTATAACTGGGCCCTTTTTGATGTATTTCACGTTCATCAACTGTTAAGGATTTATAGCTTTGCGTGGCAAGCNTTGTCATTTCAAGGCGATGTTTTGCTGAAGTGATGNTTATATCTGCTTTGTGGTAGGGATCACCTGCAGGTATGAATTTAACCTCTACTAAATTCTGATCCGAAATTACTTTATTTGCTAGTGCCACATGTCCCAAATGAGGCGGGTCAAAAGTACCTCCCAAAACTCCTATTATTTTGCTAGCCATACCGTAGTATAGGCAGAATAAAGACTATTTCAAAAGCAAAAGAGTGGATTTTAAGCAATATTTAGCACTCTTGACCCTAGAGTGCTAAAATAATCTGGGTGGAAAAATGTCTCCTACAAAACGAGCTGCAAGTATTCTTTCGTTGATTGTTGAGGACTATGTAGAAAGTGCTCAGCCAATTGGTTCGAAAGCGTTAGTTGACCGTCATGACTTAGGTTTTTCAAGTGCGACTGTGCGTAGTGAAATGGCTGCTCTGGAACATGAAGGTCTTATTACGCATCCCCACACTTCAGCTGGACGTATCCCTTCGAGTGAGGGGTATCGATACTACGTAGGGACTCTAATGGGTGAAAATCAGTTATCTTCCCAGGAAAAAATGACAATTCTTCATCAATTTCATCAAAGTGCACCTGATTTGAATCGTTTGGCTTCTTTGTCTGCCAGTGTCCTTGCTCATGCTTTGCAGAATGTGGCTATAGCTACAACACCACATATGGATATGGTGAGTTTAAAACAGCTACAAATAGTGCAACTTACTGACGAACAAGCCTTGCTAGTGGTAGTTACGGGAGATGCGTCGGTGCGACAAAAAGTTCTTGAATTATCAGAAAGTGTTGATCAGGATTACTTGACTTATTTAGCAAGGAAATTGAATGAACGATGTGCAGGACATTCTCTTGCGACAATCATCAAGGAAAGGGCTTATGTTGAAAACCCGGCGAATTACAGTCTTGTTACAGATCTCGAGCGTAATGTAGTTATTGCTGTTCATGAATTATTAAGTGGTGAGATGACTTCTACAGTGACTCCTCCTGTGGTGGAGGGTGTGAGGGAAATGTTGAGGCAGCCTGAGTACGGTGATAGTGATCAATTTTTAGATGCCCTTGAAGCTATGGAAGCAACTCGTTTACAGCAAGTAATTCCCTCTGTGGCACTTGAGGATGGGAATGTGATGATCGTTATTGGTGATGAATCGCAAAGCGATCCGTATAGAAGTATGAGTTTTGTTCTTTCTCGTTATGGTTCTAGTGATGCCGCAAGTGGGCTCCTTGGTGTTATTGGTCCAACTAGATTGGATTATGCTGATACAGTGGCGCATGTCCGTTATGTACGTGACATTCTTACCAACTTGCTTAGTGACTCATATACAGAGTTGCTCGATGCCTAAAAATAAATTAGTTTTTGGAGTTTTGAATGACGCAGGATAGCGAGACGGACCACACAATAGTGGATCGAAGGGCATCTTCGAATATGGATGCCACTTCTGAGAGTGCAGGGGTGAATTCTGAAGATGTATCCCCTGAAGAAGATCCTGTTGAGAATTCAACAAGCGAACTTCTTGATGATTTAAGAGAAAAATCCGAAAAATTTGAAAACAATTGGAAGCGTGCGGTTGCGGATCTTCAAAACTATAAAAAGAGAGTTGAATCCGAACGGTCTTTGCAAGCACAGGCTGCTCAAATTGCTTTGGTAATTAACTTGTTACCAATTTGTGATGATTTTGATCGGGCAATGGAAGCAGTAAAAAACGAAGGTGCAGATCAAAGCTGGTTTGAGGGATTTGAGGCAATCCAGCGCAAGTTAAACGGTCTTCTGGAAGCAATGGGGATAATGGAAATTTCCGCTTTGGGTGAGCCATTCGATCCAGAATTTCATGAAGCACTCGCTAGACAAGATGGACCAGAAAACATTTGTATAGAGGTTATACAGCGAGGTTTTAAATTGGGTGATCGAGTTATTCGACCGGTCCAAGTAATCGTTGGTGAAGGTAGTAGTACTCCTTCCGCTGAGCACGAAAAAAATACGAAAATTGAGGAGAATTAAAATGGCACAAGTAATAGGTATAGATCTTGGAACTACTAACAGTGCAATGGCAGTTATGGAAGCTGGAGAACCTGTTGTTGTTTCAAATGCACAGGGAACACGTACGACACCTTCTGTTGTGGCTGTTACAAAGTCCGGAGAGCGACTTGTTGGGCAAGTCGCAAAGCGCCAGGCTATTACCAACCCTGAAAATACCATCTTTAGTATTAAGCGTTTTATGGGTCGTAAGCTTAACGATCCAGAGGTGGAAGCCGATCAGGGACTAGTTCCTTATATAATGTCCGCATCTTCAAATGGTGATGCAGCTGTTGATTTAGGAGATACACAACATACACCACCCGAAATTAGCGCAATGATCCTAGGAAAATTAAAAGCTGATGCGGAAGCATTTTTAGGAGATGAAGTAAAAGAGGCTGTCGTCACTGTCCCTGCTTATTTTAATGATGCTCAACGGCAGGCAACTAAAGATGCTGGGAGGATTGCGGGGCTGGATATTCTACGAATTGTTAATGAGCCAACGGCCGCAGCTCTTGCGTACGGTTTAGATCAAAAAAATGATGAAGTAATAGCTGTTTATGACTTGGGTGGTGGAACTTTTGATATTTCAATCCTGGAAATAGGTGATGGTACCTTTCAGGTTTTGAGTACGAATGGAAACACACATTTGGGTGGAGATGATTTTGATCAGAGTATTATCGATTGGTTAGTTACAGAATTTCAAAGTTCTGAAGGAATTGATCTCAAGCAAGATCGTCAA